>DMHB01000287.1 GCA_003449595.1 Microscillaceae bacterium
TGGACTGTCGGCGGGTCAATGCCTTCTGGTGAGGAAGTGTGCTGCCCTATGTTGCGCGGACTTTCCTCCACAAGGCGAGCCTTGCAGCGATAAGCCGACTTACTTTCAGTGCATAAAACTATAAAAGTTTAAGCTTTGTTACACTATTATTTACAACAAAACCTGTGTTATGCCTTTTTAGCAGCTTTTTGACAGGTTTTGAAGGTGTATCAGAGAAATAGAACCATCATCAATGGATGTTCAATTCATACGGCATACGAGCCTGTATGAAATCCATTTTTTGGAGGCGGTTCAGCAGTTTGAAATAATTGTAATATTCGCCCAATTCTCTTTTCAAAGCAGTTTGGAATATACTGGCTTCCATACCACCTTTGATGCGCTCGAAGAAACTCTTGCTTTGTGGCTGATAGCGCACACGGTAGTCGCCATCTTTGAGTTTGGCTTTTTGGGCTGCTAAGGCGATGGCATCTTCCAAGCCACCAAGTTGATCGACCAAGCCCAATTCTTTGGCTTCGGCACCCGACCATACCCTGCCTTCGGCTATTTTTTTGAGGGCGGCCAGTTCCATCTTTCTGCCTTCGGCGGCTTTTGAGGTAAAGCGCTCGTAACCTTCCTCTACAGAGGTTTGGATGATTTTTTTCTCAGCATCGCTGAATTTTCGGGTAGGGTAGCCCAAATCAGAAAATTTGCCGGTGTTGACGCGGTCGGTGGTTACACCAATTTTATTTTTCAAGAAGTCTTCTGCATTGAAAAGCAGGCCGAAAATACCAATAGAGCCGGTAATGGTGTTGGGATGTGCCAAAATAGCATCGCAGCCCATCGCCAAATAGTAGCCCCCCGAGGCGGCCACATCAGACATAGAGGCAATCACAGGTTTTTCTTTTTTGGCCAAGATGACCTCGCGCCACATCACATCCGAGGCCAAAGCGCTGCCTCCGGGCGAGTTGATACGGATAACAATGGCTTTCACATCTTTGTCTAAGCGGGCTTTGCGGATAAGTGCCGCGTATTTGTCGGAGCCGATTTCGTCGTCGTCGCCTTGGCCCGATACAATGTCGCCGGAGGCAATGATGACAGCAATTTTATTGGAAGAAGACGATTTAGATTTGTCTTCTACTTTTTCGTATTCGCCTAAGCTTACAAAATTGATTTTGTCTTTTTCTTCCAGTTTAAGCTGTTTTTTGATGGCAGCTTCTACTTCATCATAATAAGCAATATCGGTAACGATGTTATATTTTTTGGCCGATTCAGCATTGCGCACCAGCATCGAGTCGGAAATATTGCGCAAAGTTTCTACCTCCATTCCACGGGTTTTGGCTACATTGGCCAAGTAAAAATCATAAATAGAGTTTAAGTATGAAACCGTTTGCTTACGGCTGGCATCGCTCATTTTGTCTAAGAAAAAAGGCTCTACGGCACTTTTAAACTCGCCTACACGGAAAATTTCGGGTTTGACTTCTATTTTTTCAAGTACACCTTTGATAAAAGTGCGCTCGGAGGTCAGTCCGTTCAGTTCTATCAAGCCGGTTGGGTAAATGAAAATGCGATCGGCAACCGAGGCTATGTAGTAGGCTTTCTCATCAAAAAATTCTCCATAAGCAAAAATAAACTTTTTCGATTTTTTGAAGTCCAACAAAGCATTGCGAAGCTCTTCCAAGGAAGCGAATCCTGCATTGATGGCTGATAAATCTAAATATATGCCTTGTATTTTGTCGTCGTTTTTGGCTTTTCTGATATTTTCTTTGAGCTCAACGAGGCCAATGCCCCCAGATGCTTCGAAAGGCAAGCCGGGGATGTCGAAGTCAAAGTCTTTTTGTGCTTTTTCGATGATGGGTTTACGCAATCTCAACATCAACACTGATTTGTCTTTTATTTTTTTGTCGCCGGGGCTAAGTAACCAAGCAAAAAACAGGACAAATAGCACCAATAAAACGATACCGGTCGAGGCGGCGAGAGCATACCAAAAAAAGCTCCCTAAACCGCTTAAGAATCTTCTCATAATGTGTTGTTTAATTTTGAAATACCTTGAATTGACTGCAAATTAGTGCGAATTTTAAATAAATTAAAATGCTTTTCCAAACTTATCTGCTGCTTGGCTCGAACCAAGGCGACAGCCTTTCGCTTTTAGCGCAAGCAAGGACTTTACTTCATCATAAAGTCGGTGAAATACAACAAATTTCGGCTGTTTACCGCACCCAAGCTTGGGGCAAAACCAATCAGCCTGATTTTTATAACCAAGTGGTCAAACTACTTACGCCATTTAGCCCTTCGGCATTACTGCAAGGCGTATTGGCCATCGAGCAGCAGATGGGGCGCGTTCGAGCCGAAAAATGGGCCGCCCGCCTGATTGATATTGATATTTTGTATTTTGGAGAAGACATTGTTTCGGTATCGAATTTAGAAATTCCACACCCGCAAATTCCACATCGCAGATTTACGCTTGCACCCTTGGCCGAAATTGCGCCGGATTTCGTCCACCCAGTACTGCTGTTAAATCAACAAACCTTGTTGGCGCAATGTTCCGACCCTTTGGCTGTCGAAGTAGTAACACAGGCTTAGTAATGGTTGATTGCATAAAAACAGAAAAAAAAGCGGTTTTTCTTGCAAAAATCAAAAAAAATGTAAAATTTTGGCTATGGTCTTACGCGCTATCAAACCCTCCTAATTATGTCAAATCAAAAAGAAGATAAATCGTTTTTCGAGAAAATGATGCAAGCACAATCTCAGATGATGGAAAACTTCATTAGTACCGGCAAAAAACTACCCGATTTGTTTGGACAGCCCGATATGCTCAACAAAACAGGGGCACTTTACCAAGAATGGTTTGAAAAACAAAAGGAAATCTTGCAAGGTGTTTTTCCACAAGCTGCGTTTCCCAATGTCGAACAACTGGGGGCTATGCCTGAGTTTTTTAAACCGATGATGGATGCGATGAGTAAGTTAAGCGGCAATATGCTTGAAACAATGCGGGTTATGACTGAAAACTTTTCGAACAAAGCCGGCATTGATACCTATCAACAACAAAGCGAGCAAGTATTTGCTAACCTCAAAAAAGTATATGACGAATCGATGAGCAAAGTAAATAGTCCTATCGGTAAGATGGGCTACAATCCTGTAGATTTTGCCAAAGAAATCAACGATAGATTGATTGATGGGGCAAAAAACTACCTCAAATGGTTTGAAAAGAAGAGCTAATTTTCCTATTGTTTCTAAGCACATCATACTCCATATCAGGCGATTCTGCTGGTGTGGAGTTTTATTTTTTAGCAAACCCAACCTATGAATATTTACCTTGTCAATGGGCCTAACCTCAACTTACTGGGCAAACGTGAACCAGAAGTGTATGGCAGCCAAACATTCGAGGCTTACTTTTTGACGCTACAAAGTCGCTTTGAGGGTCAATGTACGCTGCACTATTTCCAATCGAACCACGAAGGGGCGTTGATTGACTACCTCCAACAGGTGGGCTTTGGAGAGGCACAAGGCATTGTGTTGAATGCCGGCGCTTATACCCACACTTCTATTGCCTTGGCTGATGCCATCCGCGCCATCACGACTCCGGTGGTCGAGGTGCATATTTCCAATATTTATGCCCGAGAAAGCTTTCGCCACCATAGTTACCTTACCGGTGTGTGCAAAGGGATTATAAGCGGCTTGGGACTGCAAGGCTATGCGTTGGCGGTAGCCTATCTGTTAGAGAATATGGGCGAAAGTAAAGGACAATAACTACCTAAACAAATTATACCTAAAAATGCAATAAATGGCTCGAAATCCATCTTTCCAATTGATTTTCTTGCCTTCGGCGTATGTGCGGCCATAGTACGAAATGCCCACTTCATAAATGCGGATATCTTTCACGCGGGCAATTTTGGCAGTTACTTCCGGCTCGAAGCCAAAACGCTTTTCTTTGAGTGGAATGCTTTGAATGATTTCCCGCTTAAATAGCTTATAGCAGGTTTCCATATCGGTCAGGTTCAAGTCGGCAAAGAAATTGGACAAAAAAGTCAGAAACTTATTGCCTATGGTGTGCCAAAAGAACAAAATACGATGAGGGCGACCACCAATCAAGCGAGAACCATAAACCACGTCGGCAAATCCATCTAAAATCGGCTTGAGCAACAGGTTATATTCTTGGGGGTCGTATTCCAAATCGGCATCTTGAATAATCACATAGTCGCCGGTGGCTTTGGCAATGCCGGTGTGGAGCGCTGCGCCTTTCCCTTGGTTTTTTTCGTGCTTATAATAGTTGATGGGCAGGTCGGGGTTGGCCTGTTGGTAAGCCATAATCGCTTCTTCGGTGTTGTCTTTCGAATAATCGTTGACAATGATCACTTCTTTGGCAATTCCTCCAATGAGTTGCACTGCTTTGACTTTATCCAAAATTAAATGGATAGTTTTGCCCTCGTTATAGGCCGGTATGACAATCGATAAGGTTTGTTGATTCATAGTAAAAACCGAAAAATGCGAGCGCAAAGATAAATAGCCTACTTTATTTTATTGGCGAAAGCCGTGCAACTTTGTGAACTTTTTTGTTGTCAAGGGTTTATTCAACGAATATATAAACAACTACATAATGCAAAAATCCATCTACCTTCTATGTTTCATACTATTTTGGAGCAGCCTCCAAGTGCAAGCTGCTTGGATAAAAGGTAAAATTACTGATGCGCAAGGCGAAGGACTGCCTTTTGCAACCTTGCATATTCTCAATACTACGCTGGGTACCACTTCCAACGAGCAAGGAAATTTCAACTATCAAATTCCAGCAGGAAGCTATACGTTGGTATTCCAATACATTGGCTACAAAGCGGTTTACAAAGAGGTAACCATTGCCGAGAATCAAACCCTTACTTTTGACATTCAACTACAGCCCGAAGCTTTCCAGTTACAAGAAGTAGCGGTCAATGCAAGCGACGAAGACCCGGCTTATGCCATTATTCGCAATGCGATGGCCAAGCGCAAGCAATATTTAGAAGAAGTGGAAACCTACACCTGCCAAACCTACCTCAAAGGTTTGAACCGGATGACCAAAGTGCCTAAAAAAGTGTTTGGCAATACGGTAACCATCGATACAGGAGTAGTCTATTTCTCCGAATCGGTATCAGCCCTTAGCTATCGAAAGCCGGATCAGTTCAAAGAAGTGATGACTTCGTCGAAGGTAAGCGGGCGTAGCCAGACTTTCAGCTTCAACCAAGCTTCTGAAATGTATTTCAATCCCTACGAAAACCTGATGGCCACCAAAAATTTCACCGAAAGGGGGTTGATTTCGCCTATTGCTAACAACGCAATGACTTTTTACCGATATAAGTACAAAGGGATGATTGAAGAAAATGGGTTGTTAATCAACAAAATTGAGGTCATTCCGCGAGCTACCGAAAACCCTACACTATATGGTCATATTTACATCATTGAAGACAGTTGGCGCATACACAGCACCGACTTGTATCTGGGCGCAGGGGTGGTCGATTTTGTGGATTCGGTAAGCATCCGCCAAGTTTTTGCGCCTGTGAAGGGTTCAGATGTTTGGATGCCGATTTCGCAAAAGTTCGATTTTACTTTCAAAGTATTTGGGTTTGAAGGTGTAGGTTATTTTGTGTGCATTTATTCTGACTATAACCTAAGTCCTGAGTTTGCACGCCGCTATTTCAACAACGAGGTGTTGGCCATTCAAGCCGAGGCCAACAAAAAAGACTCTGTGTATTGGAACAGCGTGCGCCCGGTGCCTCTGACCATTGCCGAAATCAAAGATTATCGCGTCAAAGACAGCTTAGAGGTCATCAAAGAGAGCAAAGTTTACAAAGACTCGGTTGACCGCAAGCGCAACAAACCTTCGTTTACCTCAGTATTTTCGCTGGGCTATACCTATCGTAATTCCTTCCGCAAATACAGGCTCAGTTTCGACCCCTTGGCCAACAGTGTGCTATATAACACCGTCGAAGGGTGGGCGGTCAATTTGAAAACAACCTTCCGGAAAGATTTACCCAACGAGCGTACTTTGTTTATCGAGCCAGCCCTGCGGTATGGGTTCAGCAGCCAGATTTTTTATGGCAAATTGGGGGCTTCGTATGTGTACAACCCGCAGAAGTTCTCGCGCATTGGGGTCGAAGGGGGGCATTTCATAGAGCAACTCAACGACAATAACCCCATTTCGCCTTTTACCAACACACTTTATACCTTGCTGTTTCGTGAGAATTTTATGAAACTCTACGAAAAGTCGTATGCCAAGGTAGATTTTCGCCACGAAATCACCAATGGCTTGATGTTGACTACCAACGTGAGTTTTGCTCAGCGCAATCCGCTATTCAACCGAACCAACCTCAGCGACACGTATTATGTCTATGGCGGCACCCGCGAGTTTACACCCAATGCCCCCGACAATTTAGAACTGCCCAACACCAATTTTGCAGCACACCAAGCGCTTCAATTCGAACTACAACTCCGCATTCGTTTCAAGCAAGAGTACATTACCTATCCTGAAGAAAAATTTATTTTGTCTTCCAAATTCCCTACCATTTACCTCAACTACTCCAAAGGGTTGCCTTGGCTAAACAGTAGCGTCGATTTCGATTTGGTAACCGCTGTCATTTCCGATGAGTTACCAATGGGCTTGGCCGGTACCAGCTCGTGGGCCATAGGCGCGGGCACTTTCCTGAATACGAACCAGATGTTTTTTATGGATTACTACCATTTCTTAGGAAATCAAACCCTGTTACAACCCCAAGGATTAGGCCGATTTTTCTTGTTAGATTATTACACCTATAGCACCAACAAGGCTTACCTGCGTGCACATTGGACGCACCACTTCAACGGGGCTATTTTGAGTTTCATTCCGCTCATCAAGAAGTTAAAATTGCAAGAAGTGCTGAGTGCCAACTATTTATATACCGAAAAACGTGGCCATTATGCCGAGTTTGGCGTTGGGTTAGAACACATCTTCAAGTTTTTCAGGGTTGACTATGTGTTTAGCTTGACCGAGCAAGGCAACATCGCCGAAGGTATACGTTTCGGAATCGGATTTTAGCCCATTGGGTAGGGAGGGATTTGTAAAAATACTTCCCTGCATTGCCCAACATCCAAAAACTTACGTAATTTTGCCTAATTTTTGCACTTATTCGGTGCTTGTGATTGTTTAAAAAGAAACAAAACATCAACAATATGATATTTACAATTTTGGCTGCGATTGGGATTATGGGTTTCTTCGCTGTGGCGATGAGCGCCGGCTTGCTCATCAAAGGCAAGGAACTGAAAGGCACTTGCGCCTCACAAAATCCGGCTTTGCTAAAGCACGGCATCCAGTGTAGTGTCTGTGGCAAAGAAGTGGGTTCTTGTGAAAACGAACCTACAAGCAAAATATCGATTTAAATATCTTTCAAGCAGTCATATAATCCGTGGCTGCTTTATTTTTTGTACAAATTCTATATATGACCCTCATTAAATCCATTTCCGGTATTCGTGGCACGCTTGGCGGTCGCTCTGGCGAAACGCTTTCCCCGATAGATGTCGTAAAATTTGCCGCCGCTTATGGCGCTTGGCTTTTGTCGAAACCCGTAGCGCACAAAGTCATCATAGGGCGCGATGCGCGCCTTTCAGGCAGAATGGTTGCTCAATTGGTGGCTTCTACTTTGCAAGCCCAAGGCATCGATGTGGTCGATTTGGACTTAGCCACCACGCCCACCGTCGAAATGGCCGTAGTTTGGGAAAAAGCCGGAGGGGGTATTATTCTGACCGCCAGCCACAACCCTGCCGAGTGGAACGCCCTCAAATTACTCAATGAAAAAGGCGAATTTATCAACGATGCCGAAGGAAAAGCCATTGTTCAACAAGCCGAACAAGAAGATTTTGTCTTTGCCGATGTACACGCATTGGGGAGCTATACCACCCAAACCAATGCCCTTGCGCAACACATCGAGGCCATCTTGGCTTTGCCTTTGGTGAAGCCTGCCCTTATCCAACAAGCCGGTTTTAGCGTAGCGGTCGATGCCGTTTGCTCTGTAGGCGGCCTGGCAGTGCCAGCCTTGTTGGAAGCCCTTGGCGTAAAGCAAGTACATCGCTTGCATTGCGAGCCAACCGGACACTTTCCGCACAATCCGGAACCACTGCCCGAACACCTTACCGAAATAGCTGCGTTGGTAAAAGCTCAACAGTTGGACTTGGGTATCGTGGTTGACCCCGACGTAGATCGCTTGGCCTTGGTTTGCGAAGACGGCTCTATGTTTGGCGAAGAATATACCTTGGTGGCTGCAGCCGATTATATACTGCGCCATACGCCCGGCGCTACGGTTTCTAACCTGTCTTCTACCCGTGCTTTGCGCGATGTTACAGAAGGCTACCAACAGACGTATAGTGCCGCTGCCGTGGGCGAGGTCAATGTGGTGCATAAAATGAAAGCCACTAAGGCTGTCATCGGTGGCGAAGGCAACGGAGGCATTATTTATCCTGAGTTGCACTACGGACGCGATGCTTTGGTGGGTATCGCCCTGATATTGACGCACTTAGCCGAACAAAAATGCACGCTTTCGGCTTTGCGCAAGCGCTACCCTGCCTATGCGATGAGCAAATTGAAAATAGAACTGCAACCCGGAATGGATACAGAGGCCATTTTGCAACATTGCCAACAATTGTATCAACAACAGCCCCATTCAACGGAAGACGGGCTGAAAATCGAATTTGAACAGTCGTGGGTACACCTGCGCCGTTCCAATACAGAGCCTATCATCCGTATTTACACCGAAGCACCCGATGCACCCCAAGCCAATGCCTTGGGGCAGCGGTTTATGCAAGAAATCAAACAATTTATCAGTGTAGAATCCGCCTAACTTTATTACTTTCCTTACAGATATTTTTTCACGTGTAATTTGCCCAAACCTATGAAAGTGTATTTAGACAATGCCGCCACCACCCAGTTAGATGAGCGTGTCATCGAAGCAATGCTGCCTGTTATGCGCGATTGCTTCGGCAACCCTTCTTCTATTCACGCCCACGGACGCGAAGCCCGTACTTGGATAGAACGCGCCCGCAAAAAAATTGCTGAACTCTTACAAACATCTCCTTCTGAAATTTTCTTCACTTCGGGGGGCACCGAAGCCGATAATTTTGCCCTTTGCAGCTCGGTGCAAAGTTTGGGCGTGCAACATATCATCAGTTCGCCTTTAGAACACCACGCCGTATTGCATACGCTGGAACACCTAAAAAAATTGGGTAAAATAAAACTCTCATTTGTCAACATCGATGGCAAAGGCAACTTGGATATGGGACACTTGGAGCAGTTGCTTCAGGACAAAACCAAATCGATGGTTTCGTTGATGCACGTCAACAACGAGATTGGCAATTTGTACGATATTCAAGCCATTGGCGAAATGTGCCGCAGCTATGGGGCTGTTTTTCATAGCGACACGGTGCAAACGATGGGGCATTTTGTGCATAACCTTCAACAACTGCCGGTTGATTTTATCGTAGGTGCTGCGCATAAATTTCACGGGCCCAAGGGAGTAGGCTTTTTGTATATCAATGCCCAAACCAAAATAGAACCAATGATTTATGGCGGGGCACAAGAGCGCAATATGCGTGGCGGTACAGAAAATATTTATGGCATCGTAGGGATGGCCAAAGCTTTGGAAATCAGCTATGCCGAAATGGAAACCCATAAAAACCATATTCTTAGCTTGAAAAAGCGGATGATGGAAAAGCTTACCAGCCAAATAGATGATGTGCAGTTCAATGGCCAAAGCGGCGATTTGGATAAAAGCACTTATACCGTTTTGAATGTAAGTTTTCCGCCTGCCGAAAACAACGATATGCTGTTGTTCAACTTAGACATTCAAAAAATTGCTGCCTCGGGTGGCAGTGCTTGCTCCAGTGGCTCTGCTATTGGTTCGCACGTATTGCGCGCCTTGCAGGTATCGCCCGAGCGGGCTTCGGTACGCTTCTCGTTTGGCAAATACAACACCATCGACGAAGTGAGGTATGTAGTTGAAAAATTAGTTGAAAGTCATGC
>DMHB01000353.1 GCA_003449595.1 Microscillaceae bacterium
GATAAAGACCCTACTACTACCAATCGTAGCAAAACTATCATTAAAGCTTGTCCCCTCATCAGCACATGCTGACTTCAAACTGTTCGGTTGCGCGCAAAACTGTCCGTTTATGATACAATTTTCTACGAAGAAATTCGTAGATAAAAATATAAATACTTGATTATCAAATATTTAAACTTATTGGTACAGGTGTTGCCTATTAGATTGGCACGAGCGTTCTCTGAAAATAAGGATAGCAAATAGGTGATAAAAAATATTTTGCAAAAAACAGAACCTTGTTATACAAAGTAGCGTTCAAGTAATCAAAGTGTTAAAACATTTAACTATTAAACTATACAAAGCAATGCGTAATTTGATGTTTTTGGGTTTATTTATCTTAGGAACTGTTCTTCTTTCAACCCCCCAAGATGCTGTAGCCGGCATCGACCCAGAGCGAGACACCAATGTGTTGAAATCTCAGGAAGCAGTTGAGCAACTCGTGATCCCGACCAAGTTCGGACGTGCCAAAATGGATGTGAAGAAATCTCAAAATATTTTGGTAAAGGTGGTCAACGCGAAGGGAACTGTCATAGTAGAGAAAGAAGTGTCTCTGACCGAGTTCTTAGATGTAAACCATAAAATTCAAGAATTACCTCAAGATAGCCGCTTTATACTGTTGTATGGCAATACTGCCTACTACATTACAGAGTAACACCTTGTACAAGTGTACTGAAGATCAAGCAAGCACAATCAATCAATTCGGAATGCCTTGAGACTTTGTTTCAAGGCATTTTTTTGTGCTTTTTAGTTTTTTCTTACTCCTTGTTGTAACAATCTTCGCCCAACAGGGTAATCATCACCAACAAGCGCTTACAATTTTGTGATTTGGTACATCTTTCCACGTAACAAATTAGCAACAATGAAAGGAATAAGAAAAATATGGATGATTGGAGCCATCGTCTTAGGGGCTATTGGCTCTTTGAAAGCCCAACAAAATGTTGAAGATAAAACTTTGTCGCCTTATTTCTTGGTGATGGGCGATGGCAAAACCGATCAACTCCCCTTAAAACATACCTCGGCAGAGGTCAATATCGCTGGTGTGATTGCCGACGTAACCGTGAAACAGGTCTATGTCAACAAAGGCGAAAACCCCTTGGAAGCCATCTATGTGTTTCCAGGCTCCACCAAATCGGCGGTATATGCGATGACAATGACCATCGGCGAACGCAGGCTTTCAGCCAAAATTGAAGAAAAAGGCAAAGCCCGCCAGATTTACGAACAAGCCAAAGAAGATGGCAAAACAGCCTCTCTGTTAGAACAACAACGACCCAATGTTTTTCAGATGAATGTGGCCAATATTTTGCCTGGCGATTCTATCACAGTCGAGATGCGCTACACAGAAATGATAGTGCCAACCAGCGGTGTATATGAATTTGCTTACCCTACTGTAGTAGGGCCTCGCTACTCTACTACACTGGCCAGCCAAGCTACCACCAACGAAAAATGGGTGGCCAATCCCTACTTACAAGAAGGCGAGTTGCCTACCTACACCTTTAATATAGGAGTTGTTTTGAATGCGGGCATCCCCATCCAAGAAGTCATTTGTCCTTCGCATCAAAGCCAAATTCAGTTCAAAGGAGCTAACCAAGCTTTGGTTGAGTTAGATCCTGCCGACCAATTCAGAGGCAATAAAGATTTCATTATCCGTTATCGCCTCAGCGGTGGGCAAATCGAGTCGGGTATGCTTATTTATGAAGGTGAAAATATGACAGCTTCTTCGGAACAAAGCCTCGGCGACAGCCAAAGCGAAAAGTTTTTTATGGTGATGCTCCAACCTCCCAAAGCTCCTTCGCTGGATCAAATCCCGCCCCGTGAGTATGTGTTTATCGTAGATGTATCCGGCTCTATGCACGGTTTTCCTTTGGGAATTGCCAAAGATTTACTCAAAAATTTGATTGGCAATTTGCGCCCTACCGACCGGTTCAATGTGATGCTGTTTGAAAGCAACAACGCGATGTTGGCGCCCGAGTCGATGCTGGCTACTATCGACAACATCAACAAAGCTATACAAGTCATCGACCAGCAGTATGGCGGAGGTGGCACCAATTTGTTACCAGCCCTGAAAAATGCCTTGAATTTTAAAGAAAGTAAGGGATTTTCGCGCAGCTTCGTGGTAATTACCGATGGTTATGTTACAGTAGAGAAAGAAGCTTTTGACCTCATCAGGGGCAATTTGAACAAAGCTAACTTGTTTTCATTTGGGATTGGATCAAGTGTAAACCGCTATCTTATCGAAGGAATGGCGTATGCCGGAATGGGTGAACCTTTTGTGATTACACAAAACCAAGAAGCAGCCAAGGTGGCCGAGCAGTTCAGAAATTATATACAAACCCCAGTGCTAACCAATATTCAGGTGCAATACGATGGGTTTGATGTGTATGACATAGAGCCGCTCAGTGTACCCGATGTATTTGCAGAGCGCCCCGTGGTGGTTTTTGGAAAGTTTCGTGGCCAACCCAAAGGCACCATCACGCTGACCGGTATGAGCGGACAAGCCCAGTATCAATACCAAATTGATGTGAGTACTGCCCAAAATCAAAATAACCAGGCATTGCGCTACTTGTGGGCAAGGCATAAAATCCGCAGCTTGGCAGATTATACCAAACTGACCTATGCCAATAGTGCAGAATTAATCAAACAAATTACTGACTTAGGTTTACAATATAATTTGCTGACAGACTATACTTCATTTGTAGCTGTTGACGACCAAATACGCAATGCCGGTGGCAAACAAGAAACTGTGCAGCAAACCCTGCCGCTGCCCGAAGGCGTGAGCAACTTGGCTATCGGACAAACATCGGCTGCTTATGGTGTTCAAACCGGAAAGATTATGTATAAAGCTGATGAGAAAAGAACATATAAAAAGTCTTCTTCCGGTGTAGAGCGTAGCATAAGTAATGTTGATGAAAAAGAGGTGGAAGAGGTTGATGAAGTATTGGTGGTAGAATCTCCTAAAAAGCTATCCATTGCCCACAAGGCAGAACCCCTGCAAGGATGGAAAGCTTGGGAAAATTACTTGAAGAATGCTTTGCAAATGCCTGAAGCTGCCAAAACAGCTAAAATAAAAGGAGAAGTGGTGGTAACCTTCGACATTGATGAAAATGGCGTGATTAGCAACTTGCAAATAACACAAGGCTTAGGCTATGGATGCGATGAAGAAGCTATTCGCCTCATACAAGCCTATAGCGGTTGGTCGCCCGAGATTAATGACCAAGGTATTGCTGTGAAAACAACCTTAACCGTGAAGATCAAGTTTTAAGTTGATAAATTGTTCATTCAGTAAGAAAGCCGGATTGATTTTCAGTCCGGCTTTTTATATGTGCCCTCGGGCAATGTGTTGAGTAGTGCTTCTACGGCAAGGTTAGCGCTTTCCATCGCACCGTGTACGGTAGCAAAATGAGCGGTATGGGTAGCTTCGCCGGCAAAAAATAGCCTGTTTTCTACCGGAAGCGCCAATTGCGGCCTGAACAAATGCGAGTCTGGCGAGGGGCAAGAGTAAGATCCCCTTACAAAAGGCTCGGCAGCCCAATCGAACCAATAATGGGCTTCAAAAGCTTGGGTTGCTGCTTGGTTGCCAAAGGCATAATCTAACTCTTGCAAAACCAGCTGCAGGGCTTGTTGTTCGCCTTGTTGGGCTAAATAAGCAGCCTTGGCTCCGGTGATAAAAGCCGTGAGCAAATAGGCTGTTTCAGATTTGCCGGTGGCGGTTGTCCAATACTCTGGCACATAGCCGTCGGTGTAAAGCGAAAGCATATCAGCAGGCCAAAATGGCTGTTTGAACTTAAGTATGATTTTCATCCCTGCCTCCATTGCGATAGATTCGATGGCGACTTGTTTGGCCGGAGGAAGCGCAGGCTCGAAAGTGAGCAGATTTTGTTGTAAAATAGGCAAAGGGACAGTAATAACGACCCGATCAGCTGGAATGATTTCTCCCTCCGAGGTAGTTAACTGAATAATAGAAGTCTGATAATCAATGTGTTGCACCGGTGTTTGACAACGAACAAGTGGGAGTATATCGGCAAACATTTCTCCTAATATGGCGGTATAAGGGCTGTTTTTTATCAAATAATTACGATTGCCTGCGCGCCAAGCCTTGTCGTAATGCTGTAAACTATGGATGCTGATATGCGCCAATTGGCTACCATAGGCATTGCCAAACCACGCATTGAGAATCGGAAACCACCTGGTAGAGATGCCTTGTTGGTGCGCCAACTCTTCCAAAGAAATATCATCGCCTTGGTACTGGTGAATAATATCCCAAAAATGGGCAATGGCTCGAAAACCTTCTTGTTCGGCAATAAGCGCCTCGGAAGACAGTTGGCCATTGAAAAAATAATAGTCTTCTCCTTCCGGCAAGTAGGTCGATTTTCCTAAATGGGTGGCCATCTCGAATAAAATAGACTGGTTGCCGTGAATTTCTTCGGCGCCCAACTCAATGGGGAAAGGCGCAAAGTCGAACAAGCTGCGCACCCGTCCGCCCCAAGTTGGGGCAGCTTCTAAAACCAAAGGTTCTAATCCATAAAGTTGGAGTAAATACGCAGCGCTCAGGCCGGCAGCTCCTGCACCTACTACCACTATTCGCATTTTACTTGGTTTTTTTATTGCCCATCGGTCTGGTTACGTATTTGTAAAACAATGGCCAAAGCACCCATTGCTAACAACAGCAAAGAACAAAACAACGATAATTTCTCACCTATGGTGTAAGAAATTGGCTCGAATCTGAACTCAAGCGTGTGTTCGCCGGCGTGAACAACCACCGCCCTCAATACATAATTAACCCTAAAATGAGGTACTTTTTTCCCGTCCACGTAGGCGTTCCAACCTAAGCCGTGGTTATAGTAAATTTCAGAAAAAACAGCCAGTTGGTCGGCCTTCGCCTTATAGCTATATTTTAACACATCGGGCGAATAGGAGGTCAAAATGATTTTGTTTTCTTTGTCGAACTGAATCCCCCCTTTGATTTGGGCGAGTTCAGGTTCAAATCGTTTATCGACCAAAGCCGTTTGCGCAGGACGGAGACTGTCTAATCCTTTCATTTCTTCATCGGCGTTTTTGACGATTTGATAGTTTTCCACAAACCAAGCATTGCCTAAGGCAGTAGGATTTTTCTGCGCTACCAGTTGTTGTTGTTGTGGCACTATGAAATACTTTACATTGAGCATATCGAACACCACACGGTTATTTTTGCGGATTTGGTTGTCGATCAACTCTTGAAATCGGCGGAACTTCGCTCCGTGGTAGCCTCCTATCGACTTGTGATAATAAGAAGTGGTTGCATCGTTGAACGGATTAACAGCTAAGTTGAATACCCGGTAATGCGGATCTTTGTCTTTCAAAATTTGCTCATCAGCAGGCGTTTTTTCAAATCGAGCCTCGGCTTGGCTTTTGGCTACATAGTCTTCGGGACGTAAATAGCGTGAAGCATCCAAATAAATCATATCGGCGGCCAAGAGCAACAACAACACTGTTGTAAAAACCGTGACTTGTATTTTCTGTGTGATAAATGCCCAAATTAAAACAGCAGTAAGTGCTATGAATACGAATGAACGAAAAGCATCGCCCTGTAGCATAGAAGCGCGATCCAACCGGATGGCAGCCATAATTTCTTTTCCAAAATCAGGTCCGGCCATTTGCTGTAATTGTTTAAGGAAATTGGCATCCCCTCCTCCGGTAAACGAGAAGAAACTCCCTCCTAACCCGGCCAATACCAAACAAAATCCGGCTAAAGTGCCCGCTACGATATACAAAGGAGTCAGGAGGTTTTGCTTATCAGCCACAGCCGAATTGGTCTCTTTGCCGGCAGATTGTGTAGGGTTGTTGAGTTGGTGCAGCAAAGTTTGCAGGCCCAAAACCATCATCCAAACAATAAATATTTGTACTACCGATAGTATCATTGTAACCGCTCTAAACTTATTGTAAAGCGGGAAATAATCAAAAACCAAGTTGTTGAATGCTCCAAAGTTTTTGCCCCAAGCCAATCCTGTAAACAAGAGTGTAACTGTAAGTAACCACCACTTAATAGGGTCTTTGACGATGACCAAGCTATATAGGAACAAGAAAAATACAATAGCCCCTACATACGCCGGCCCTCCTGTAAAAGGCTGATCGCCCCAATATAACGGCAGTTGCTGGGTAAATTCAGCCGCATTTTCAGCCGGCACTCCTTTGCTGGTTAGAAGCTTAAAAGTTTCAGACTTTTTGCCCAACGAGCCATTGGAAGATCCTCCGTAGAAATTGGGAATCAAAAAGGTGAAGGTTTCTCCGATGCCATAGCTCCATTGGAACGCATAATCTCGATCTAAGCCTCCTTTGGACTGGTCGTTGGTTGTCAGTTCTGATTTGCCTCGGATGGTTTGCGATGAAAATTCGTAGGTAGTCCACAAGCGAGATGTGTGCGAACCCAACGCAAAAATCCCGACCAAGGCCAATACCAAGGTGGCGGTCAAATATTTTTTTAAGGTTTGCTGCCGGATAGCCCAAAACAAGGCAAAAACTGCATATAAACCCAGCGCAATCAAAGCATAATAAGTGATTTGGATGTGGTTGGTATATAGTTGCAAAGAGGCTGTAATACCTGAAAGTGCGCCACCCAAAAGATACTTACCCCGATAGGTCAACACTACCGAAGCCAAAAAAGGAGGAGCAAAACCCAGCGCCAATACTTTTGATATGTGCCCAGCTTCGATGCTGATGATGTTATAAGACGCAAATCCAAAGGCAACTGCCCCCAAAACGGACAACCCTATGTCGAAGCCTAAAACCATCATCAACCAATAAAAACCCAGCAAATAGACAAAAATAAGACTTGCCGGAGCTGGTAACATTTGGTAGCCTATAAATCTACCCACATACGATACTAAACTGGAAGGATAATCTAAGTAAATTTGGTAGGAAGGCATTCCCCCGAACATACTATTGGTCCACAAAGGATAAGTGCCGGTTTTTTCTTTGTGCGCTTTGATTTCTTGGGTAGAGCCTTTGGCTTGGATCATATCGGTTTGCTGTAGGGTTTTGCCGGTCAGCGCCGGATAGCAATACAGCAAGCTTAGGATGATAAAGCCTATTATCACGCCCAAATGGGGCAAGCTTCTTTGAAAAAGTGCAGAAAAATGCATGGTGTTGACAAGAAGAAGGGTGAAAGGTTGGAATGGCACAAAACTACAAAAAATAATAAGTTTCGCCTATTTGACCTTGGGCTGTCTTTTTGCTTAACCCAAGAAAACATCCGTAATTTTGTGGGCACATACAAATTACAGCACACACTATGAATCATATACAAACAATTGGCGTTTTGGGGTGTGGGTGGTTAGGGCTTCCTTTAGCCAAAGCTTTTGTAGCCCAAGGCATTCGAGTGCACGGCTCTACTACCCAAGTGGCTAAGTTGGAAACATTGGCGCAAGCTGGCATCGTACCCTTTCATATTCAGCTCAACCCATTGCCCGAGGGCGATGATTTGCAAGCTTTTTTGGACGTAGCGGTACTGGTCATCGACATCCCTCCGACACAGCCCCCACACTACACCCCACAAGCGGGTAGCCCCCCTTGGCACGCCCAACAAATCCAACACTTGGTATCCAAAATCAAACAATCGGGTGTGCAAAGCGTAGTGTATATTAGCTCTACCTCGGTTTATCCGAATACAAATACTTGGGTTGACGAGCAAACTCCGGTAGCCGAAAGCAACAGCGATCTCGATAAAGGGCTGGTGGCCGCAGAAAAACTGATTCAAACCCTGCATCCAACCCAAAACTGGGCTATTTTGCGCTGTGGCGGATTGTTGGGCTACAACCGTGTGCCGGGAAAATATTTTGCAGGCAGAAAAAACCTGCCCAATGGCGATAATCCTGTCAATTTCATCTTTAGAGATGATGCCGTGCAAATCATTCAGCAGGTAATTGCAAAACAAGCTTGGCAGGAAATTTTCAATGTAGTTGCCCCCGAGCACCCTACCCGAAAACTAATTTATGCGCACAATGCACAACAACTTGGATTCGAGGCACCTACCTTCGCCAACCAAAGCACCGAGCCATATAAAATAGTCAGTTGCCAGAAAGTAATCCAACAACTGGATTATCAGTTTGCATACCCGAACCCTTTGCATTTCCGTTATGAATAAGCAGTTTAATTCTTTTTGCCTTATGAAAATCACGGTTATTTATTCTTTCCTGATAGGTAGCATCTTTTCCCTTGCGGGAATTACCCCTACCCTCGCCCAACAAAAAAATGCCCCAAAACTTCCCAACGGTGTCCGTGAAGAAGTCCATACACGCAACCCTAACGCCAAAACCGTATTCCTAAAAGACTTTGTAACCTTTCATTTAGTCATTCTCACTGAAAACGATTCGATTGTACGCTCAACTTACTTTGAAAACAAGCCGATTGTGAAGTATATGGCCGAGTATAGCACTCCCGACAAATATACTTACCGAGAAAGAGGGGT
>DMHB01000081.1 GCA_003449595.1 Microscillaceae bacterium
ATCTTCAGGAACATCCTTACCTTTTTTCGCTTCCCAAGGGGCTAACCATCCTGAGCCTTCTTCGTCGCCTGCACGCCCGGCAAAATTCCATAAGAAATAGCGGAAATACATATGCCCCAATTGATGTGAAAACATAAATTTCAGGTTATGATACATCGTCGGACTTTGCCCTTCGCGGAGGTTGAGCATTTCTTCGTACAGGGCTTTGTGCTCGTCGCTGTAAATACGGGGCAACAAGATGTTCTTGTCGTATTTATAACTGGTTTTATAGGAATAAATTTCGTATTTGCCTTTTTCTTTCACCATTCGGTAGATGGGTGCTCCTTGCACCATTTCGGTAGGCTCGGAAGTATAAATAGGGCCGTATAGCAAGGGTCGATCGCCATATTGCTCTCTTTTTAGGTAAGAAACAAAACGAATCAAATCGCTTGGATCGTTTTCGTTGATGGGGGTATTGTATTGGGAGCGTACCAACACGATGGCATACGAGGTGTAGCCAATTAGGATAAAAATGAAAGACAACAGCGCTGTGTTGAGCAATTCTTTTTGTTTGAGTACTGAGTAGTAAGTGGCAGCTGAAAGTGCGCCCAAGAACAACACCAAGAAAAACACAACCCCCGAACCAAAGCCTAATCCTAAGGAGTTGACAAAGAAAATTTCAAAATGTCCTGCCAAAGTAGGCAAACCCGGAATAACGCCATACATCACCAAAACAACAATGAATAACCCAATTAAAAGTGACACAAAAGTGCCCCAAATATTAGGCTTCGGATATTTTTTATAGTAATAAATCAGGGCTAAGGCAGGCAAGGTTACTAAGTTCAATAAGTGGACACCAATGGAAAGGCCGGTGGTATAGGCGATCAAAATCAGCCATTGGTTTTCGCGGCGGGCATCTTCAATTCTGTCCCACTTCAGGGCTGCCCAAATGACAAAAGCAGTGAAAAACGAGGACATCGCATATACTTCGGCCTCAACGGCAGAAAACCAAAACGAATCAGAAAAAGTATAAGCCAGCGAACCTATGGCTGCTGATGCCATCAAAGTCCACGTTTTATGCGCGTCGATGGGGGCATCTTTGGGGTACATTTTCAGCCCTAACATCACGATACTCCAAAACAAGAATAAAATGGTAAACGAACTGCATAGCGCCGAGGAAATATTAATCCAGTAGGCTACCTGCGTAACGTCGCCCATCGCCAAGAATGAAAACATCCGGTTGACAAGCAAGAAAAAAGGAGCACCCGGCGGGTGGGGCACTTGCAATAAATAAGAACAAGCAATGAATTCACCACAGTCCCAAAAACTGGCTGTGCGCTCTACGGTTAGTACATAAACGAGGGTGGCAATCGCAAAAATTGCCCAGCCGACTATATTATTGATTTTTTGAAAGGCTTGCATAAATGAAGGGGAATGCTTGCAAAAATTGATTGATTTGGATTCACTTACTTTGGGTATTCGCTGCGAAAATAACAAAAAAACAAATACAAGCCCTTACCGAAGGGCTTGTAAATGAGTTCACAGAAAGGTATTTTTCAAATATGTACCACTAAGCAGTGGCTTTTGTAAATACTTTCTGCAAGGCTGCCTCAATTTTGGTGGTCAGCATTTGTAGTTGCTCGTCGGTCCACGCTACTTTGACTACAAAAGAAATCAACCGTTTCATTAGTCCTTCGGTTACAGGCAGTTGTAGGTTTTTATAATCCTGAGGCGCACCTAAAATTTCGATGGGCAACTTGGCTACAGATTGTAAATTGCGGATGTGCTCCCAATTTTTGATGTAATGGAAGTTGTTGTCATACCAATATTGTACTCCGGTAAGGCTTGGAACCCCTTCGGCTTGCAAGGCAGCTACGGCTTGTCGGGTCAATTCTTCTGAAGGCAGGAAGAAATCCATAAAAGTGGCCGCGTCGCCGTTTTCATCGGGCAAATGGCGGAAAGTGATTTCAGGAAATTTGCTAAGTGTTTGTTTCAACAAGGCTTTGTGTTTGCGCTGTTGCGATAAGATATAGTCAATTTTACGCAATTGAGCCACGCCAACCGCAGCATTCATTTCGCCAATACGGTAGTTGAATCCGATGATGGGATGGCCTTCAGCACCGCGGTTGTCGCCAATATGATCGTGGCCGTGGTCAGAAAATTGGTGAGAAAAATTATACAATTTTTCATCGTTGGTAATCACAGCGCCACCTTCGCCACAAGTGATGATTTTGAAAAAGTCGAACGAGAAACAACCCATTTTTCCAAAAGTTCCGGCGGCCTTACCCTTGTAGCTGGCACCTAAGGCTTGGGCAGTATCTTCGATCAATACCAGGTTATGTTCTTGGCAAATCTGCATAATTTCTTCGATTTTGGCCATCGAGCCGCACATGTGCACCAACACCACGGCTTTGGTTTTAGGCGTTATCGCTTTGCGGATACCTTCTGGGCTAAGGCAAAGTGTTTCGTCGATTTCGGCAAAAATAGGCAGTGCGCCTGCCAACAAAGCACCTTCTACGGTAGCAATGTAGGTGAACGGAGGGACAATCACCTCGTCGCCAGCGCCAACTCCACAGGCAGCCATGGCAATCGCAACAGCGGTAGAGCCACTGGTACAACTATGGGCATATTTTACACCATTGAAGGCGGCCAATTCCTTTTCAAAAGTAAGGGCTTTCCAATGTCCATTGCGTAGGTTGTCGTGGTTATATCGAAACAAAATACCTGTTTCCAACACATCATTTACTTCTTTGCGCTCTTCTGCGCCGAATAATTCAATACCGGGCATCTTCCTAATGGGTTTAAAGTGAGTGATTTTTTGCAAAATTAACATTTCCTTGTTTTTTTAAGGACTTTATGCTTACAATTCCTTAAAGTGTTTGTTCTTTTATGATGCTCGAGCCTTCTTCGACAGAGGCAATGGGGTGGTAAAATCTGAATACCTGCACCATTTTACTGAGC
>DMHB01000412.1 GCA_003449595.1 Microscillaceae bacterium
AAGAAGTACACCATATTTTAGACAAAGGTATCGATCACGTAAACATTGATTTGGCGCACCACTTAGGTGAAATCGCCCAAATTTTGTTTTTCCTCATGGGTGCTATGACCATCGTCGAGCTGGTAGATGCGCACCAAGGTTTCAAAATGGTTACTGATCGTATCCAGACCAAAAGCAAACGAAAGTTGTTGTGGATTACCTCTTGGGTTACGTTCTTCCTTTCGGCTATCTTAGATAATTTGACCAGCACCATTGTTATGATTTCACTCTTGCGTAAATTAGTGCAAGACGACAACGAGCGCAAGTTTTTTGTCGGAATGGTCGTTATTGCAGCCAATGCAGGAGGTGCTTGGTCGCCTATTGGCGATGTAACGACTACGATGCTATGGATTGGTGGTCAAATTACCCCTTGGAATATTATTGAAGAGCTTTTCCTACCCAGTGTGGTCAGTTTAGCCATTCCTCTGATATATGTATCCTTTATGCTCAAGGGCGAATTAGACTATAGCAAGTTGACCTATGAACCCTTCGAAAACCGACGCAACTCACTCATTATGTTAGCAGTTGGTTTGTTAGGATTAATTTTTGTCCCAGTGTTCAAAACCCTCACCCACCTCCCCCCTTATGTAGGGATGTTGATGAGTTTATCCATTCTGTGGGTTGTTTCGGAAGTGCTCAACAGTGATAAAGACGAAGAAGAACGACACTACTTATCGGTCAGTCATGCTTTATCGAAAATTGATACTTCCAGCATTTTGTTCTTTTTAGGTATTTTGATAGCCATTTCATCGTTAGAGTCCACCCATGTATTGCGCCATTTGGCAGAATGGATGAGCGCTACCATTGGCAATTTAGACATCATCGTCATCGCCATTGGATTGGCTTCTGCCGTCATCGACAATGTGCCCTTGGTGGCGGCTACTATGGGGATGTACCCTTTAGAGCTTTACCCAACCGACCATAAAATATGGGAGTTTTTGGCTTATTGTGCCGGTACCGGCGGTAGTGTGCTCATCATTGGCTCGGCGGCTGGTGTGGCTGCGATGGGTATGGAAAAAATAGACTTTTTCTGGTATGTCAAAAAAGTAAGTTTCACCGCCTTGATTGGCTATTTTGCAGGTGCTTTAACCTATTTGGCCGTTTTTTATTTATTAACACATTGATTATTTTTCATCATCCAAAAGGCTTTTCCAAGGCTGTTCAAGGCAGCCGGAAAAGCCTTTTCTTTATTAAGTTAAGTTCAAAGTTATGTTAGAAGTTATTAATCTGAGTAAATCTTATGCTACTGCGCAAGGCTCGCTTACGGTATTGCACACAGTCAATTTTAGCCTTGCTCAAGGCGATTCGCTGGCCATTGTAGGGCCTTCGGGTAGCGGAAAAACCACCTTGTTAGGACTTTGTGCCGGCCTCGATCGGCCTTCGACCGGTAGCGTAAAGCTCAATGGTACAGCTTTAGAAAGCCTTAGCGAAGACCAGCGCGCCCAACTGCGTAACCAGTATGTGGGATTTGTATTTCAAAACTTTCAGCTCATCCCTACGCTTACAGCCTTAGAAAATGTGATGGTGCCGCTCGAATTACAAGGTAAGAAACGAGTCGCTGCTACAGCTTTGCAGTATTTAGACAAAGTAGGCTTGGCTTCGCGACAGCATCATTACCCGGCCCAGCTTTCGGGTGGCGAGCAGCAAAGGGTTGCTATTGCCAGGGCTTTTGTAACGCAGCCAGCCATTTTATTTGCCGACGAGCCTACCGGTAATTTGGACGAAGAAACAGGCCAAAAAGTAGAAAACCTGTTGTTTGAACTCAACCAAGCAGCACAAACTACTTTGGTGCTGGTTACCCATAACCTGGAGCTGGCTGCCAAAACCCGCCGAATTATCAGCATCAAAGGAGGCCACGTAGTAGAAGACAAATCTACTGCCTCTGGCAGCCACTCGAACAAGCTTTGATACACTGCGTTATAAAGCTAAATTAATCTTATCTTTTATAACTCGCCGATCTGCTATGCCCTATCGATATGCTTTAGCTGCTGTTTGCCTCGTGGTTGGTTTGTCTTTTGTTTGGGGATGTGATAATTCAAAAAAAGAGAAAACTTTCCAATACTTCAACAAGGGCACTGAATACCTCCGCCGCAAAGATTTATCCAAAGCCCTTCATTATTTCAACCAAGCACTGCTACTTTCGCCCGACCAGCCCGACCTCTATAACAACCGAGGCATTGTATATTACCAACAAAAAAATTATCAAGCGGCTTTGACCGATTATAACCAAGCGCTTCAACTCAAGCAAAATTATCCCGATGCCTTGTACAACCGTGCGTTGCTGTATTATGAGCAAGGCAAATATGCTGAGGCTTTGGCCGATTTAGACAAGGCGGCTCTCCAGCAAAAAGATAGCGCGCAGGTTTTTCTGAGTCGTGCCCGTGTCAAATTACAATTGCGTGATTTTCAAGGCAGTATCAGCGATTTAGATACGTACTTGACGCTCAACCCCCAAGAAGCCATGGGCTACGAAAGCAGGGCTTATTTGTATTATAGAATGCACCAGCCCGAGAGCGCCCAAAAAGATTGGGCCAAAGCGCTGTCATTCGATAAAAACCTGCCGCTTACTTTGGCTAACCAAGCTTTGCTCGAAGCGCGCAATCGACAATTTGAACAAGCCCTTGTGCTGATAAACCAAGCCCTTGCACTTGA
This sequence comes from Microscillaceae bacterium, assembly GCA_003449595.1. GTDB lineage: Bacteria > Bacteroidota > Bacteroidia > Cytophagales > Microscillaceae > UBA8158. The sequence goes on from DMHB01000412.1 coordinate 2,692, forward strand.
TGCCGAAGAAACGTATGTTTTAGATGCAAAAGCTTGGATTTACCTACAAATGAACAAAGTCAAAGAGGCGCAACAAAATATTGAGCTTTCTTGGCAAAAAGACAGCACCCAAAATGCTTGGGTACTGCGCAACAAAGGGGTGTTGTTGTTAGCGCAAAAAAAGCCCGAACAAGCCTTGGTACTTTTTCAAAAAGCTGAACAAATCCAACCAGCTGTCGAGCTGCTTTATTTTTATATGGGTGAGGCTTACCAACAGTTGAACCAAAATGAAAAAGCTTGTGGCTGTTGGAAAAAAGAAGCAGACTTGCAACACCCTGAAAGTTTGAAACAAATCAAGGCTCAGTGTTAGGCAATTAGCCAACGCATGGCCTCTTCACTGTCGTCAAAATAACGCACTTGAAAATTGGAAGCTTGGCTTTCTTCCATTGTTTGTTCGATGGATAGTTGTGCTACCATTTCTTGACTTACAATGATGGCATATTTGCGTAAACCGGCTTGCACAAACTGAGGAAAAATTTCTTGGTCAACCCAGCTTTGTAAGTTAACGCGAGTTACGGGATT
>DMHB01000284.1 GCA_003449595.1 Microscillaceae bacterium
AGGTTTGTAAAGTATGATGATAGAATTAAAAAAATCAATAAATCATTTGGACGTAAACTATTTTTTTGGTTTCAAAGAAAGGTTCTTCAAAAAAATCTTTTAGGTCATACACCTTTCTTTTTCGCTTTCCGGCTTGTTTCATTTCTTCGGTCAAATCGCCTCCTTTCAGGCAAATGATGCCGTTTTTCAGGTCGTGGTTATAATGCGGGATAAACAATTTCTTTGTCCATTCCACCAAATCGCCCAAAGGAGCAACGGCCCGACTTACCACAAAATCAAAATCTTCTTTTAACTCTTCGGCACGAATATGCTGCGCCCTGACATTGCGCAGCTGGAGCGCTTCGGCCACAGCCTCCACTACTTTGATTTTTTTACCAATAGAATCCACTAACAAAAACTCTGTTTCGGGAAATAAAATAGCCAACGGGATGCCCGGAAAACCACCACCAGTGCCCAAATCCAACACACGCGCCAATGGTTGAAATTGAATCACCTTGGCAATGGCGAGGCTGTGCAAAATATGCCGCTCATACAGCAAATCAATTTCCTTTCGGGAGATTAGGTTAATTTTTTCATTCCACTCACGATAGAGTATGTCCAACTGTTGTAGCTTGGCTTGTTGGTCGTCGGGTAGGTCGGGGAAATAGCGCAAAATAATCTCCATACAAACAAAGTTTAACGATGACGGAAAGGGTTGTGTGCTTCGGCTTGGCTGCTGTCGTGTACCCGAATGGCGATTACTTCAGCTTCGGCAGTTTTTTGTCCATTGGCAAAAGCCTCACAATACACGATGGTTTTCTTGCCTTTTACTTCCTTCACTTGGGCGCGTAGTTCTATTATAGCAACGACAGGCGTTGGAAGCAAGTATTTCACCGTCATAGTACCGGTGGCATACATATATTGTGGTTCAGTGTCATAATACCGATTTTCGGAGCGGTAGGCATTGGCCGTAGCTGTGGCCATCGTATGGCAATCGATCAAAGTAGCCAAAATTCCACCATTGAGCAGGTTTTTCCATCCTTGGTAGCGGGGTTGGGGTTGCCAGTGGCAAATACAGGTGTCGCCTTCCCAGTAACTTTTAATCTGGAGACCGTCGGGGTTGTCTTTGCCACAGCCAAAACAAATATTGCCGTCCATAAAATCTTGCACATAAGGCGAAGGAACGGATGAATTTTGCATATTTATATCAAGAAATAGTTTTTTTTAACCATAGGTTGCGAATTTACGCTTTATTTTGCCAATATGGAGGCTTTGTAGAATGCACAATATAGGCTTAATTTTACTGTGTTTGGGTTTGGGTTGGCTTTGTCAGCGGTTGCCGCGTGTGCCTGCCAACAGCTGGATAGCCTTGAATACCTATGTGATTTACGTAGCCTTGCCGGCGACAATTGTATTTTATTTGCCTCAAATTCAATTGAGTTGGGCCTTATTTACCCCTTTTGCCATAGGTTTGTGGGTGTTTTTGGGGGCTATCTTGTTTGCCGAGGTCATAGGCCGTTGGTTGGGTTGGGATCGGGGCTTGCGCGGCTGTGTGGCTATCTGTTGTGGGTTTGGCAACACTTCTTTTGTGGGTTTTCCGTTGGTCGAGGCGTGGTATGGCAGCCAAGCCTTGCAAACGGCAGTATTGGTTGACCAAGGCACTTTTTTGGTGCTTTCTACCTTGGGCATTGGGGCGGCGGGTTGGTATGGCGGCCAACAAGCCCCCCGATGGCGCGAAGTATGGCAACGAATGGCTGTTTTTCCTCCATTTTGGGCTTTTGTGGGGGCTTTGATGCTGATGACCACCTCGGTTACCTTGCCTGATTGGGGCAAAGCTTTATGCGAACGGTTAAGCTTGACACTTTCGCCGGTGGCGCTGTTTTCGGTGGGTCTGCAACTCCGGTTTGCGCTCGACAAAACAGCGCGTTGGCCGCTCAGTTTGGGGCTGCTGTATAAATTAGTGCTGATGCCTGCTATTTTGTATGCCCTTTGGGGCAGACAAATGGTCGAGCAGCAACAAACCTTGCAAATCTGCCTGATTGAGGCCGCTATGGCACCTATGGTCAGTGCTTCGCTTATCGCCGTAGAGCATCAACTGAAGCCCACATTGGCCAATTTGTATGTGGGCATAGGCATTCCGTTGTCGTTGCTCAGCGTGGCAGCGTGGGTTTGGTGGTTAGGCTAATGACTTATAAAATATACTGACTTAAATCTTTGTTTTTCACCAAGTTGGCCAATTTTTGGTTGACCAAATCAGCTGTTACAATGATTTGAGCATTGGCACTGATTACATCCGGAATATCAAACAAAAATTCGTTGAGCAAGTGGCTCATCACGGTATGCAAACGGCGCGCACCAATGTTTTCGACTTCGCTGTTGATGAAAAAAGCAATTTCGGCGATGCGTTGCAGAGCGTCGTCGTCGAAACCGAGCTGCACTTCTTCGGCTTGCATCAAGGCTTGGTATTGTTTGGTGAGGGCGTTGCGCGGCTCTTTCAGGATTTGGTAAAAATCTTCGATGCTGAGGCTGCTTAGTTCTACCCGAATCGGGAAGCGGCCTTGTAGTTCGGGAATCAAATCGGAAGGCTTGGCCACGTGAAAAGCCCCGGCAGCAATGAATAAAATGTGGTCTGTTTTGACAACCCCGTATTTGGTAGTAACCGAACTGCCTTCTACAATGGGCAACAAATCGCGCTGCACCCCTTCGCGGCTTACATCCGGCCCACCGCTGCCGCCTTTGCCGCCACGGCTGGCTATTTTATCGATTTCGTCGATGAAGATAATACCGGCATTTTCGGCTTTGAACAAGGCTTCTTCTTTCACCTCGTCCATATCGATAAGTTTGCTGGTTTCTTCCTCAAACAAAATTTTACGGGCTTCGGCGATGGTGATTTTGCGTTTTTTTGTTTTTTTAGGCAATATGCCACCCAACATTTCTTGCAGGTTGATCATAGCCATTTCGTCGAGGCCGGGGCCTGCAATGCCTACATTGCCAACCGCATTTTGCTGGATATTGATTTCGATTTTTTTATCGTCGAGCTCCCCATTTCTAATTTTCTCGCGAAAGCGTTCACGGGTTTTTTGATTAAGCTCGTAGTCATCAGTATTGTGTCCGAAACCGGCAGTATTTTCTTTGATAGGAGGAATCAGAGCATCCAAAATGATGTCTTCGACCATTTGCACGGCCTTGGTTTTCACTTGCTCTTTTTTCTGCGATTTGACCATATTGATGGCTTGTTCTACCAAATCGCGCACCATACTTTCTACATCGCGGCCCACATAGCCCACTTCGGTAAATTTGGAAGCCTCGACTTTGGTGAAGGGCGCATCGGCTATTTTGGCCAAGCGGCGGGCTATTTCGGTTTTCCCGACACCGGTGGCACCAATCATCAAAATGTTGTTGGGCACAATTTCGGCTTGCATTTCGGGGGCGCTGTTCATCCGGCGCCAGCGGTTGCGGAGGGCAATGGCTACAAATTTCTTGGCTTCGTGCTGGCCGATGATATATTTGTCTAATTCTGATACAATTTGGCGCGGGGTCAAGGCTTGTGTTATCATTATGGGAAGTGTAATACAGTAGATTTTGTAAGTTAAACTTGATAAACAGGGTCTGGGTTTTTTTGTTGAAAAAGTTGCTGATGTAAAATTGCTAAATTGCAAAGGATTTTATATTGCTTAGACGCATCATAATCATAAAAAAAAGGAAATGATTTTTCGAAAATATTTTGTCTTACTGGTATGGGCTTGTTGGCTGGCTTTCGTGCCCGGATGGGCGCAAGTGAAGTTGGAGAAAGTGTCTCACTACGCAGGCTATAGGAATCCTTTTCCGAATTGTGGCGCTACCTTCGAGGTAGATTACCTGTGGGTGGACAAAGAGTCTGCTACGGCAACACTCCTCAACCAAGCCATTGGCGCCGCCTGGCACGGAGATAAGCAAACACCCGAGCAAGAAGCCGATGCTTTTATCAATGCTTACAAGCAAGATTTTGAGGATGCTTTCAAAGGTTCGGAAATCGATACCCTCAACTTGTTTTTTATGTACGAATCGAAAACAGTTGATACTTGCTTGCTCAATACCCCCGAATTGCTGGTACTGAGTAGGTTCTCCTACATATACGCTGCCGGTGCGCACGGTACTTATGGAACCGATTTTTTGAATTTAGATGTCAAAACAGGCCAAGTTATTTCTTTGGAGCAATTGTTTAAGCCGGATTTTGAGAAGCTTTTGGCCGTAGCCATCGAAAAAGCCATTCGTAAAAGCTTTCAAATCCCCACAGGGCAAAGATTGGCCGAATATGGCTTCTGGACAGACCAGCTACCCCTGCCCGACGCTTTTGGCCTAACCCGCGAAGGGCTGCGTGTGATTTATGGCTTGTATAACATTGCGCCTTATGCGATGGGCGAGATTGATGTTACGGTAAGTTACCAAGAAATAAAGGCTTTGTTGCGAAAGAAAACGGTGATTGACAAACTACTTAAACCTTAGGATGCTGATGGAAGAATTGTTGAAAAAACTCAACTTCAAAGCTGCCGAGCAAGTGCTGTTGCTTGGTTTGCCCGATGATTTGGATGCTTTGCAAAGTGCCTTTGCCACGCAGACCACCGTTGCTACGGAATGGGAGACAGTGTCAGAATTGACTTTTATGCTTTGTTTTGTAACCCAGCAAACCCAAATAGACCAAATCGCCGAAAGGCTGAAACCGCTTCTGAACGAAACCACCGACCCGGTGCTGTGGTTTGCCTATCCCAAAGGTACTTCGAAGCGCTATAAATGTGATTTTAACCGCGATTCGGGTTGGAGCGCCTTGGGCGAAATTGACTTGGAAGGGGTGCGCCAAGTAGCCATCGACGACGACTGGAGCGCGCTGCGGTTCAGAAATGTGCAGTTCATCAAAACGATGACCCGCCGCACGAGTTATGCTCAAACAGACTTGGGCAAGCAGAAAACAAAAGAAGCCAACTCCCAATCGGCCAAAGATAAATAACAGTGTGGCGAATAGCTCATAAAACTTATCGGAAATCAAGTTAGGTAGATTTTTATGCACGGAGAAAAAAGTTCGAGTTTAGCAGTGATGATCTCCATAGCCATTGTGGGTGGGCTTTGGTATGGGTATGCGCAAAATTTATTAGGCGTGCGGGCTTATGTAGAGAAGAATTATTTGCCAAAGCAGCCTAAAAATGCCTATGACTTGGCTTATGACCCCAACGACACTTATGCCGAGCTAAGGAATATGAAAGATTTGGAATTGCCCGCTACCAGCAACAAAGACATTGTGGTGAAGCATTTGGCCTACACGCTAAGCTATAACGAAGATCACGAACAGGCTAATTGGGTAGCTTATCGGCTGGAATCAAAAAACTTGGATGGTAAAACCAAACGCAATAGCGATTTCCGCCCCGATCCGGCTATCCAACAGCGCTCGGCCTTGCCCGACGACTACAAAGCTTCCGGCTACGACCGCGGGCATTTGGCACCTTCGGGCGATTTTAAGTTTTCGGCGCAAGCCAACTCCGAAACTTTTTTGATGAGCAACATCAGTCCGCAAGTACACGCCTTCAACGAAGGCGTTTGGCGAGCCTTAGAAGAAGCCCTGCGCGATTGGGTGCGCAAAGACAAGATTTATTACATCGTTACGGGGCCGGTGCTGCAAGGCAAACTCAAAAAAATTGGCAAGCAAAACAAGGTCAGCGTGCCCGACTATTACTTCAAAATAGTGTTGTGCTTAGAAAAAGAACCCAAAGCCATCGCTTTTCTAATGAAAAACGAGGCTTCGGATGCTCCGCTCAAGTCGTTTGTTACGTCGATTGATAAAATAGAAGAACTAACCGGCATCGATTTCTTCCCTGCCTTGCCCGACGAACTGGAAGACAAATTGGAAAGCAACATCATCGTTACGCAGTGGTTCAAAAAGTAGCGCTGTGGCTTAGCGTTTGAGCAACTTGAATCCTATTTCGCGCCCTTGCCCCTGAAACATCGCCAAGTTGATCCAAAACCAAGCGAATTGCTCCATCAAGGCAAATTTATCGTTGCCGCCTATGTCGTAGCACTCGGCAAAACCGGCATCTTTGGCCAATTGTTGAGCAGCTGCTTTGCCTGCGGCGCTATCGCCTGCCACGAACAAATCCAAGGCCATTTCCCCATATTGCGGATTTTCCATATTGTTGTAGCCCGTGGTGTTGAAACACTTGACCACGTCGCGGGTGGCGGTATTGTCTAAAATGGCATCGGTGGTGTGTGTATAGCCTTGCGGCCCTCTGCCCATTACCACGTTCATCGCGTCGATGATGATTTTGCCCGTAGTATCACCCAAGGATTGGGCTACTTCTGCGGCGGCAGGGGCAGGCGTGGCAAGTAAAATCACTTCGGCAGCTTTGACAGCCTCTTTTGTCGGCAGCACTTGTGTATTCGGGTTATTCAGCAGGGCATTGCCTTTGAAGGAGGCGACCTCGCGTACACCCAAATAAATTTCGTGGCCTTTGTTGGCCCAGTGGGTGGCCAAAGCACCGCCTACATTTCCTGTACCAATGATTGCAATTTTCATAAAAAGGGGTTTTTGTGATTGTTTCAACAACAAGTTACAAATAAGGCAGGTTCATTGTACAACATATTTTCTTGTCTTGCGCCGTGTCAGGGGTTGTTTCATCTGACACAAAAAAGGTATTTTACGGCTTACTACTTCCTCGCCTTATCCACTGCAAGGTTGTAGCGATTTTTATATTTTTGATGAGCCACAGGTCTGAAGACCTGCGGCAGAGGGTGGGTTGTCAATGCTGCGCATATCTTGTATTTTGAAGAAGATATTTATGGTGAAAAAGCCAATACTGCCATTGAT
>DMHB01000407.1 GCA_003449595.1 Microscillaceae bacterium
CAATAAAGGCTTCTCCTATGAAGGAAAAGCCTTTATGAAAACCAGTAATTATCTTTTGAAAAAAGTTTATTCACCTTCAAAGATAACAAAAAAACGAAAGCCCCTGCCCTTGTTTGTGTCTGAATCCAAACTAAAAAAGGCTTTCCCTATCAGAGAAAGCCTTTATGATGTACTAAATTTTTAAAAAAAAAGTCATTTACCTCCCAAAAATAACCAAAAAAATGAAAGTTCCTTCCTTGTTTGTGGCCTCACAAACCAGCGAATCGGATGTCTTCTCTATTTCTTTATTGGCCATTGATAACTTCTTCAACATAATTCTATGCTGGTCGGACAAGTTGAAATCATAAGACATCTGTAACTGCCGATGCTACGTTAGACGATGCCGGTCAGTTGTACATAGATTTGAGCCACCTGCCTGCCGGGAAATATGTGCTGTATTTGATCCAGGACACACAAAAGGTTGTCAAAGTATTGGTGAAGGAGTAAGAAACAGGCAGTGTTGGAGGGGGGAGCGCAGTCCACAGAACGATTACATTAGAAGAGAGCTTAGGGCTTTATCTTTTCATAGAAGGTAAGTAAGTTACCGTATAAATCCAACGTTGCAAACTCTCTTGTTCCATAATAGGTGGTTTCTACTTGGGTTTTCTCGTTGTGGAGTACACTTTTCTCTCTTAGCTCTTCATACAATTCATAAATTCCGTTCACTTCAATTCTACAACTGTGTGTTCCTGCCAAAAAACTTTCTGCACCACTACTGATTGGGTTGAGAAATAAGAAAATACTCTTCCATTTCCAACCAGTATCATAAGAAGCCCACAAATGTAGTTCAAGGTTTCCACGGGCTACAATTGCAAAATATTTTTCTTGGTGCATACAGTCAAAGCCGAATTTGATTTTGTAAAATTCAACCGCTTTGTCAATTTGCTTTACAGGAAATGCTGGGATTGTCTTTAATAATTTAACCATCTTTAACTCATTGGTTTTTGAAGGATTACAAAATTATCAATACACCGCGAAAGTTGATGTGTGAGGGCGAGGGTTGCATAAAACATAGCACCTATTATGAAATCAAATGTCTGTAGGTGGCTGGTGTTGTTTTAATTATTAAAGAAGTAAAAACCAACTTAATGGAATTTGAATACAATCATCTTTCAAAACCGGCTCGGTTACACCATTGGAAACTAAAAGTCCATAACGGTAACCAACATTTGATTGCTTAATCTGACTTGTTGAAGTTTTGTTAGTTCCGATTTCAAGCAATATGGGTTTATCTCGTGTTTCAATTACAAAATCTGGATTTGCTACATTGTTACCAGATAAAAACGAAATAATGCCGTCTGTTAAAACTCTTCTTAGATACATTACAATCATATCTTCAATCAATTTGCTTTTCAACTGTTCGGGCAGATTTTGTCCATATAAAGTTGAAAGCAAGGCCCTGCGTAGCGAAGGCGACATAAAGAATGCCTTTTTATTTTTAATTATTTTAGTATCTAAACCACCAAATGGCAGTAAAACATTCAACAATTCGGCTTTGGCTAAAATATCTATCAATTCGTGAATATCATTTTGTTTCACTCCAATAATTCCTGCTAATGTTGAAGGGTTAATTTCATCAGAACCTGCAAGTCTTAATATCAGTCGCTCAATTTTTATGAATTCAGTAAAGGATGGGTTTAATTTGGGTATATCTTCATTTATGATTCGCTTAAACAAGTCAAGAATAGAGTTTGTAATAATAATTTCATCATCATAATAGAGTAAGTTAGGGAAATTCAGAAAATCGATATACTGCTTTTGTAATAAGGCGATTTCTAAATGCGTCTGATTTAAAACAGGATGAATAAGTGGACTTATTTTCTTTAGCCTTTCTAAGGCTACCTGAGCTGATTCACTAAAAAATAAAGCCTCTTTTAGTTCAGGACTAATGGAAACATCGGGAACTAATATTTCATTTTCTGGAGACAATGCCCTTTTGGCGTGCAAAAGTTCCGAAAAACTGAATGGCAATATTTTTAATGTATGCATTCTTCTTGACAAATCCGCTGTGCTATTAAGAAGCAGCGCCGATGAACCCGTGCAAAGGATAAAGGCAATTCTTGCTTCGTCATACAGGATTTTCAAGGTTTTCCCCCAGTTGTCGTCGTCGTGAACTTCATCAAAAAGAAGTGCGATGGGTTCAGACAATTCGTGGAAGCGTTTCTTGAGGATGTGCCTTTGAAATTCTTCTAATGCGATGTGTAAATCTATTCCTAAGTTTTTCAATGTATTTACATTGAAGAAATAAATTTCTTGGTGGTGATTTGTGTAAATATGATGTGCAGTTTGCCAGAGCAAAGTTGTTTTGCCTACTCCACGAAGACCTGCTAAACTTACAAAGCGTGGTTCTGCCCCTGATTTTAAAAAGTCTTGGGCATATTTTTTTAAATGGATGTAAACTAATCTTGTTGGATATCTGAGTTTTGTGATCGGATGTGTCAATCTGCTTTCGATAGCAGGTTTTGTTACGGCTGTATTTTCTAAGTAATATTTTAAATTCTCATCCATTTGACTACAAAAGTACGAATTTATGAAGTTGTATTTTGATGCCGTTGACTTTGTCGGCCAATCATTCAGACGCGCACTTGTGTTTGTATGAGGAGTGTTTCGATATTATACCTTGGCTATTGTTCCCAAAAAAAATTACCCCTTCTCCGCCAATTGTCGGCCAAAATACCACCAAGCGCCCAGCATCCAGACAGCCCCTAAGCCGGCCATCCAATAGCTGCCCTGCACAAAAAACTGCAACCAGCTGATCTGTGCGTGGCCAAAGTTTTTGTACAACATCACGCCTACACTGGCCAAATAGCCGAATGAGTCGCAGAGGTAAATCAGAAAACCCGCCGTGCCCACATACCGGAAGGCGGCCAACATCCGGTCGAACAAAATGCTGTTGAAGGGCACATAGCCCAAATAGCCACCTACGCCCACAGCAATCATCCACACCACCGGCGAAATCCAACCCATCTGAAAAATCCAGGTGCTGAGTCCTACCAGCAGCATTCCGCCTGCAATCACAAAGTGATAAGTACGCAGGGCAGCGCGGTGGTTTTTGATGAAAATCAACAAGGCCAAACTCACAAAAATCATCAGCGAAACAGGCAGTTCGGTTTGCGTAAAAATGCCCGGCTGTTTGTCGTAGCCTAATTCTACCCAAATGTTGATGGCAAAATTGTCCCTGAAATCGCGGTAAGCGGTCAGCAACATATACACCAGCATCAGCAAAATAAGCCCGGGCGCAAAACGCTTGAAAAAAGCCCATCGTTCGTGGCCATACATCGGGCGGCGCAGGGTGCGGTTGTCGATGTCGGCTTGGCTGGGCGGTGGCAAGTAATTGAGCAGTATCAACGAAACCACCAGCGGCGGCAAGAAAATAAGACCAGTGAGGAAGGGCATCCAAAACTCTGAAAATCCGCCTTGGTCTATGACCCATTTGCCCACACTTTTGGCAAAGCCCGACGAAGCTATGAAGCTGGCACTTAGCCCCGTGCCCAATATTTCGGTGGTTTCGCGGCCTTCCAAATAGCTAAACACCAAGCCCCAAATCATCCCCAAAGGGAAACCATTGAGCCATAAAAAAGCCACGTTGTAAGGCATCGGTGCCAGCGCAAAACCCAGCCAAGCCAGTTCTGCTATCAATATCAGCCCGATGATGTAGCGGGCGCGTTGAGTAGGGGGCATTTCCGATACTACCTTGATACCCAAGAACTTAGAAGCCATATACCCCAAAATTTGGGCTATCAGCAGGGTGGTTTTATAGTCGATTCCCCAAGCCGTTAGTCCGGCAAATTGGGCGGCAGGCAGGGCTTTGCGAAAAGCAAACACGCACGAATACGTGCAAAAAGCCACCAGCGTAGCATAGGTTACAAACTGCCAGCGGGGGGCTTGTGCCAAGTAGGCCGTCAGGCGGGAAGGGGAAGTCATATTTCAATACCTTTTTCGTGATAAGTACAAGCCTGCCATTGGCCATCCCACAAGATATGCAATTTTTTGAATCCCACTTTTTTCAGCATCGGCACGGTCTTGGCAAAAAGTGCGGCTACTTCGGTGGGCTGGTGCGCGTCGGACGACAAGGTGATGGGAATTTCCAACTCGGCGGCGCGTTTGAGCACCTTGGGCGAGGGGTACACCTCGAAGGTGCGGCCAGTATAAACTCCGCGGGTGTTGACCTCCAAAATACTGCCTGCTTTGCGGAGGGCTTTGAGGGTTTTGGTTACTTCTTTTTCATACCAAGACGCTTTCTCGTCGAAGAATTTGAGCTTGGTATTGTGCATCTTGATTTTATCGAGATGTCCCACGATGGTGGGGGGACTTTCTTTGAGCATTTGCCGCGTTAGTTTGTAATACTGTTTGATGGCAGTTTCAGGCTGGTTATTGAAAATTTCTTTCAGTCCTTTTTTGAAAGTTTCTGCCGTAGCGTCAATTTCCCAGAATTGGCCGTTGCCAAACTGCTCTACAAAATGAACCGATCCAATGGTATAATCCAAGGCGGCTTGCCTTATAAAATCGCTGTGCGGAGAAATGAGACCGGGGATAAAATCTACTTCCATCCCCGTATAAATTTGCAATAAATCTTGGTACTTGATTTTGAGAAAAGCAGTTTCTTTCAAGTATCGCCCCAGTTTTTCGGGCGGCATGGCCCAAGGTGTTTCAAAGGGGAGCGGCGCGTGGCTCGAAAACCCATAGCATTTGATGCGTTGATTGACAGCTTCCTTGATATATTCCTCAGGCTCGTGGCTGCCATCGCAATAATTGCAATGACTGTGGTAGTTCGTCCAAAAAGGCATAAGTGGTTGCGCTTGGGCGATTTATTTTTTCTTTTTTTGAGCTTCTTCTTCTTTGTCTTTTTTGCCAAAAACCGAGAGCTGCACATAGCGCTTGGGGTTTTCGCGGATATCGACAAAAAGCCTATCCAAGTTTTTGCTCAGGTTACTGAGGTTGCGATACAACGAGTCGTTTTTCATCAGCGCCCCGATGGTGCCTTCGCCCTTGTTTACATTGTCGAGCATCGCGTTGAGCTTGGCTACGGTTTGGTTGGCATTGTCGAGGGTTTTGGCCAATTCGAGGGCAGCAAGTTTGTCGGTAAACGTTTTGGCATTATCCAAAATAGGTTTGAGTTTGCGTTCGGTTTCCACCAACGAAGATGACAGATTTTTTAGGTTGCGTGTAAGTTGTGTGATGTTTTCCGAACTTTCGCCAAGGCTATACTTCAGCGAAGCCGAAATGCCTTCAAAATTCCCCAAAATATTGTTGATTTTCTTCCCACTACCGGCAAACTCACCCAGCAGGGCGTTTACTTTGGTGGTAATAGAGTCTAATTTCGACACCAACGGACTGGCTTTGTCTTGCAAAGTAGCCAATAGCCCCCCTGCTTTCGAAGCCTTGAGCGATGCCCCGGAGGCCAATGGTTTGTTCACCACACCCATTTTCAGCTCGATCATTTTACCCCCCAGCAGGCCATTGTCGGCCAAGATGGCTTCGGTGCTTTCGCCCAATTGCAGGTTGCGATCGACAACCAAGGTTACTTTCAATTTGTAATTTTCTTTAGCCAAAATTTCGATGGCTTGTACCCTTCCAACGGAAAAACCATTGACCATCACCGGGTTAGAAACCGTCAACCCATCAATTTTATCATACACTACATAGTAAGTATTGGTGGTTGAAAGAAAATCGCTGCCTTTGAGAAATTGAAAACCAAAGTAAAGTAAAACAGCCGCTACAACAGCCAATAAACCAATTTTTAATTCTTTCGACATGAGAGTTTTTTGCTTCTTTGGATGGGTTAGGTGGTAGCAAGGGGGGCATTTGTTAAGAATGGCCTGCTTTCATTTCCTTGATCCACCATTGAATATATAATTTTATTCGCTACTTTTTTTGCTAAATTTGCCAGCCAATTGAGGCTTTTGTTTCTGCTATGGCCAAATCATTGCTACGATAAACCCCGCCGCTGCTCCCGCTTTCGTCAACTATGCAAAATTGTAAATTTTTTGACACTTTGAAAAATCGAGCCAAAGGACTGTTTGTATGGGGAGTTGCCATTGTTTTGTTTTGTATAGGGGGCATTCGGCCTGCTTTTGCGCAACAAGATAGCATCAAAACCAAGAAAAATTTACTAATCAATACCGATAGCCTCAACCGTCTCAAAGCCAAACAAGACAGCCTACGCAAAGATAGCCTTAAAAAGCGCAGCAGCGTAGAAACCACCGTCAAGTATTACGCCAAAGACTCTATCGTGTCGCTCGTGGGCGATGAAAAAGTGTTTCTGTATGGCGATGCCAAAATCAACTATGGCGATATTCAGCTCGAAGCCGCCGAAATCGAAATGGATTACCGCACCAATTTGGTCAAGGCGCGTGGCACGTTAGACAGCACGGGCAAGCTGGTGGGCGTGCCGATTTTCACCGAAAAAAATGATAAATACACCGCCAAGGAAATAACCTACAACACCAAAACCAAGAAGGGGCTTATTGCCGATATCGTAACCAAACAAGGCGAAGGCTACATACAAGGCGAAAAAGTGAAGAAAAACGAGAACGATGAAATGTTTCTCAACCGCGCCAAATACACCACCTGCAACCTGGCGGTGCCGCATTTTCATATCAGCGCCAAGAAAATTAAAATGATTCCCCAAAAGGCCATTGTTACAGGGCCTTTCAATTTTCGGGTGGCCGGTACGCCTACTCCGTTTTCTTTTCCTTTCGGGATATTTCCGTTCAACGAAAGCCGCCGCTCGGGCATTATCATCCCCATCTATGGCGAAGCCCAAGACCGAGGCTTTTTCTTACGCCAAGGAGGCTATTATTGGGCTGTAAGCGAAGGGCTGGGGCTGCGGTTCAATGGCGAAATTTATACCAATGGCAGCTGGGGCTTAGGTGTAGATGGCGACTACAAAAAACGCTATGCTTACCAAGGACGGATGAGCTTTTATTACAGAAACAACATCTCGGGCAGAGATACTGCCCAGCAAGTGTTCCGCGACTTCTGGCTGAGCTGGTCGCACACCCCCGTAACCAAAGGCAATAGCACCTTTACGGCCAACGTAAACCTCGGTACCTCAGGTTTTAACATCCGGAACTCGTTTGTGCCCCAAAACCAGCTGGCGGCCACATTCCAGTCGGCGGTTACTTATACCAAATCGTTTGCCGGAACTCCTTTCAACCTGACCATCAGTATGCGGCAAGACCTCAACACCCAAACGGGGGTAATGAACGCCAACCTGCCCGACTTTAGCTTAAATATGAACCGGATTTTCCCCTTCAAACGGAAAAACCAGCCCGCCAAAAACTGGATAGGCAAGCTCAACTTGGCTTATACCATGACCGGAAGTAACCGCGTTACCAATGCTTTTCCTACGGCATTCAGCCTGCCCGGGGCTACTTTGCTTAACCCTGTGCCTACTTTTGCTACCGTCGCCGCCGACGGTTCGCTGATTCAACCCCCCGATTTTTTCAACAACTTTGGCAGTTTACTTTCGCGTGCGCAGTTTGGCATTCAGCATAACATTCCGATTTCGACAACTATCAAACTATTCAAATATTTTAGCCTCAACCCATCAGTCAACTACCGCGAAATTTGGTACACCCGCCAGCTCAATTATACTTTTGACTCAGCCACTTTGCCCGGCCAAGCCGCTCCTTCTTTTGGGGTGCGGGTCGATACGCTGAACCAGTTTTCACGCTTCTATGACTTCAATGCTGCCGTTAGCTTGACCACCCGCATTTATGGAACCTTTCGCATCAAAGGCAGCAAATCCATCGAAGGAATACGCCATACTTTGGTGCCTACCATCAGCGCTTCTTACCAGCCCAATTTGTCGCTACCCGAGTTCGGATTTTACCAGCGTGTGCAGATCGACTCTGCCGGCAGGCAGCCTTTCAATCCGGCTTTTGCCAATTTTTCCAGGTTTCAGGGCTTTTTCTTAGGCTCGCCCGGGGCGCAAGAAAGTGGCGCGATGAGCTTTAGCCTGAGCAATGTACTCGAAATGAAACTACGGCCCAAAAATGATACAGCCAAAGGCGAAAAAGTACGTATTTTAGACAATTTTACCATCAACGGGGGGTATAACTTCTTGGCCAAACAATTTCAGTGGCAGAACTTTAACCTCTCTGCCCGTACCAATATTTTGAATGGCTTGATCGACATCAACGCCAATGCCGTGATCGACCCGTATGTCAGCGTCCAAACTTTGGATGCCAGCGGCCAACCGGTGGCCAATAGCGGCATACGTGTCAATCGATTGGCGCTCAGCGAAGGAAAAGGCTTAGGCACCCTGACCAACCTCAACGTAGCCGTTAGTACCAACCTGACCCCCAAAGCGTTCAAAGAAATCACCAAGCGCAAAGTAGATGAATTGAACCGCCGCCGTGAGGAAGACCTTAAATTGGGGCCTATCCTCAATACCGGCTTAGACCAATATGTCGATTTTGATATTCCTTGGACACTGCGCCTCAACTATCAAATTTCACGGGTGCAGGCCACCTCATTTGCCAATCCGGTGGTAACCCAAACTTTGGGCTTCAGTGGCGACGTAAGCCTTTCCAAAACGTGGAAAATCACCTTTTTTAGCAATTATGATTTTCAAGCAGGCCGTATCGGGATGACCAATCTCAACATCATCAAAGATTTGCATTGTTGGGAAATTCGCTTCAATTGGATACCTTTTGGGCAGTTGCAGTCTTATAATTTTGTTCTCAACGTAAAAGCCTCTATCTTACAAGACCTAAGAATTACCCGTCAGCGGAGTTTTTATGATCGATAAACTTAAACCATTCTTCTTACAAAGCCTGAGTCAAGTAAAACGGCTGACTCAGCTTATTCCCAAAAGCAAGTGGCTGTTATTGGCTTGGGGTGGGGGACTATTGGGCTTTTTCTTATTGATTTGGAATTTGATCGGCGCCAGACCCAAAGACGCTTGGGATTTTGCCCCGCCACATTTGGTTGCTATGCTTGAGGTGGTCAACTGGACAGAAACCTACCCTAAAGTGGCGCAACATTCGCTGAAAAACACCTTGGCCGGAACGCCCTATTTTAGCCCCTTCTTCGGGCGGATGGATGCCCTCCAAAGCCTGTGTAAGCAAGACCCTGAGCTGGCACAGTTTTTCAAACAACAAAAACTATGGGCATCCCTGCACCTCAGCCCTCAGTTCGGATTAGAAGCGCTTTATTACATTCCTTACAAGAAATCGAAACACGAGGTCATCCTCAAAAAGATTTTGGTCAATATCAACAAAAACCAAAACTATACTTTAGAAACACGTACCTTCAAAAAGTACAAACTGACCGAAGTAAAACAGAAAGGAAGCTCAGAGGTGTTTACGTTCCTCATTCACCAAGATTTTATCATAGGCAGTTTTGCCGGCGTGTTGATCGAAGATGTTATCCGCCAAGTAGAAAGTAACCAAGGAAGGGTGCAACTCAGCAAACAGGCTATTTACAGGCAATATTTCGATAAGAAATTAGACAATGGCCTGTATGTGTATTGGAACATCAAAAAAATTCCTGAGCTACTTGCCCAAATTAGTCTGCCGATCTGGAAAAAATACCTACAGCCATTAGACCAGTGGGCTGAAACGATGTGGGGGCAGGTAAAACTAAGCCAAGACCAAGTACACCAAAAAGGTTGGGCCATTACCAAAGGAGACCCGACCGATTATTTTATCAATATTTTTCAGAAACTAAACCCCGGCACCGCCCAACTACTCAAACACATTCCCGAACAAACCGCCTTGGCTTTTCATTTAAGCTTTGATAATTCGGCGCAGTTTATTCAAAACCTACGACAATATTACCAAGCCGAAGACAAGCAGTTTGGCAAATTGCAGCACGACTTTGAAGTAAAGTACAAAGTCAGTCTGCAGGCTTTTTATCAGCAAATACACCGCGAAATAGCCATTTGTTTTCTCAATATCGATGAACTCGCCGACGAAAATACTTATCCCGGAAAAATCCTGCTGTTCAATCCGGCCTCTATACCCGTGGCGCTCAAGTGGGTTCAAGAGTTAGCGCAAAACACCCAAGCCCTCAACAAAACCCTTGCGGGGAAAGGTGGGAAATACCAAGGAATCGAATATTGGCACATTGGCATCAAAGATTTACCCACCATTTTGTTGGGTGACTTATTTTTGGGCTTCGAGCAGTGCTACGTAGCGCAAGTAGGGCAGTTGATTGTTTTGGCTGACAGCGAAGCCAACCTCAAATTTTACATCGATGCCTCTAAAACCGAGAAAATGTGGCACAAAGTACATCCCCGGTGGCTCAAAAACTTGGAGCCAAGTGCCAATTTTTCTTGTTTTGTGGCCACAGAGCCAGCTTGGAATTATATGCTGCGACAGGTCAGCGAAAACTGGCGAGCTATGTTTGAACAACACGAAAGCGAAATCAAGTTTTTTGAATTTTCGGCTTTGCAGGCTCGCAACGCCCAAGACAGGTTTTTGGTCGATTGGCATTTTAGCCTTAGCGAGCAAAGTCTGCTGAATGAAAATACAACCGGGTATAAAGTGCTCAAGAGCCATACTTTTTTAGCCAATTTGTTTTCGATGCCTTGGGCTATCAAACCATTACAAGACAAAAAAGGGCTTGATTGGATGGTACAAGACTATGGCAACGCCTTATACTTGTTAGATGAAAAACTCAACCTGCTTTGGCAAATCAATACCTTAGCCCCTATCCAAACCCCGCCGCAAACAGTAGATTGGATGGGTAACAAACAACCTCATTATGCTGTATTGACACAAGATAGGCTATGGATGCTGGATAGAAATGGGAGTGTGGCCAAGTCATTTCCTTGGTTTATGCCCGAAGGGGGTGTTCTACGCACACTGAATGTGCTGGAAGGTGATGAAAAAAAAAACTATCTACTCGTTTCTAATGCTGGCGGTAGTGTTTTTATGTTCGATAAAAACAAGAATCTGATGCGTGGGTGGTCGCCTAAGCGCCTTTCTTCCGCCTTGGCTGTTACTCCACAAATTTTTCAGTTCAAAGACAAATCATTTATTCTTTTAGCCCAAGAAGATGGACGCATTACCTTGTGCGACCGGGAAGGCATCACCCAAACCGGTTTTCCACTGAAACTAAATGCTAAAATTACAAATCCTATTTATATCAAACCCAATTTGCGTGGCGACGGTTTTACACTAATGGTGCTGACCAGCGTCGGGGAATGGATAGAAATTAACCAAGTGGGGGAGGTGCAAAAAATTACCAACCTAACGAACGATCGCAAGCCCAATACAAAATTTACATTGCTTACTACCTCGCTAAATGAAAATCATTGGGCTGCTATGCAGCAGGGAGCTATTTTTACATTGCTTGATATGAGTGGCAACCAGCTATTTTCCCGAAAATTAAAAACGGCTGCTGAGTGCATTGTCCAGCGGTTCGATATGCAAGAAGGTCTTTCTATCTTATGTTTGTCAGTAAAAGGAGAAAATAAAACCTATTTTTTGGATAGCAAAGGCAAGGAAATAGCACCCCCTATTCAGAGTACACGACCCGTAGCACTGCAATACAGCAACAAAATTGTACAGGTCGTGCGGGTATATAACCAAGTATTAAGTAGTTTTCAGCTCAATTAAGCTTTGACCAAGCCAAATACCAAGTGTTGTAAATAATCGGCAATATTTTCTGGGCTATTGGTTTTGAAATTGGTAAGCGAAGGCAAATGTTCCGAAAAGAACAACTGCTGGTGTGCCGATTCTAACACTGTACTGGCCAAAGCGCGGGCATAGTCATATTGGGGATTGTAGGCGGCAATCAGGTCAACCAAGGTATTGCAAAGCGATTTGTAGCTTACAAAAAAGCCATCTGTATTCTCGACATCCACATTTTTGGTGTAATAGGCTTTGGGCGATTCAGAAACTACAATGCGATGTAAGGCAGCTTCGTCCACATACGAATAATTGGAGTCAATAGAAAGCACTTCGGCCACCACTTTGAGCGCTATACGGAGGCGTTGTTCTTTGTCCTCAATGTTATGCGTCTGGAATTCGATTTGATATTCCAACCAGCTCCAATACCAAGACACTAAATAGACCAATAGGTTGTGTTTGTTTTCAAAATAGCGATAAATAGATGCCTCGGTAGAGTTAATTTGGTGCGCTAATTTTTTGAAGGTAAAACTTTCAAAACCTAATTCATCAATCAGCCGAATGCTGTGATTGATAATTTTTTTTCCTAATTGGGTTTGTTCAGGGTCTCGTAAGTAGATTTTTTCATTGACATTAATTTTTACAGAAGCAAAAGGTATCATACACAAACAATCAATAATAGTTAATAACAGTAAGGCTATTCAAGACGGCAATATTAAAATAGTTTTTGAAAATAAAGCCATTAAAATAGGAAAGTAGGCAAACATTTTTGGCAACTTTTAACTGTACGAAGATTGACCAATGGAAGATTGGTTAAATATGATTATTTTTAGTTGAA
>DMHB01000415.1 GCA_003449595.1 Microscillaceae bacterium
TTCCAGGTAGGTGCGCCGCGCCGCCTGCCCCCGCGATGATGACTTTCAGTCCGCGCTGATGGGCTTGTTGGGCATATTGCACCATTTTGAGGGGGGTACGGTGCGCCGATACAATGTCGATTTCGTAAGGAATACCAAATTGTTGTAAAATTTGTGCGGCAGCTTCCATCACCGGAAGGTCTGATTTGCTGCCCATAATGATGCCTACTAATGCCATATTTTTAGGTTTTTGAAGATTCGGATTCTGGAATACTGACCACGCGCACTTGGTTTTTGACGGTAGCCAATTTGAGCAATAGGTTTTGGAGGTTGCTGTCTTCCAACACCACAATATGCCCCATTTTGCGACCCGGTTTGGTGATTTTCTTTCCGTAAAGGTGTACCGAAACGCCTTTTTGCGCCAGGGCTTTGTCTAAACCCTCGTAAACAGCTTCGCCTTGGTGGGCTTCGGCGCCCAATAGGTTAATCATCGCTGCCCAAGCCAACGCATCGGTCGCGCCTAAGGGATAGCCTAAAATGGCACGCAGTAGTTGCTCGAACTGTGAGGTGTAACAAGCCCGCATCGTATGGTGGCCGCTGTTATGGGGGCGTGGTGCAGCTTCGTTGACCCATACCTTGCCTTGTTTGTCTAAAAACAACTCGATGGCCAACAAGCCCACCATATCCAAGGCGTGCACCACGCGGTAGGCAATGTCTTCGACCTGGCGCACCACAGCTTCGTCGATGAGCGCAGGCGCGAGCAGATAATCCAACAGGTGGAGCGTAGGGTTAGCCACCAGCTCGACCGGGGGATACATTTTTACCTCACCTTGGGGATTACGAGCCACCAACACAGCCAGTTCTTTGTCGATATCGACGGCTTTTTCGAGCAAACCGGGTTTATCGAAAGCCTTGGACAAATCTTGCGCCGCATCGAGGCGCACCACCCCGCGCCCGTCGTAGCCTTCGCGGCCTAACTTGTGAAAAGCCGGTAGAAAATCGAGGTGCCAGGCAACGGCCTCGCGGTTTTCGACCAGGACAAAGTCGGGGGTGGGGATTTGATGGTCGTGGTAAAATTGTTTTTGCAGGCGTTTGTCTTGAATGGTGCGGATGACGTGCGGCTGTGGATATACTTTAACTCCTTCGGCTTGGAGCTTTTCGAGGGCATCTACGTTGACGTTTTCAATTTCGATGGTCAGTACTTCTACTTGTCTGCCAAATTGATAGACAGTGTCGAAATCGGTGAGTGCCCCTACTGTAAAATGGGATGTGAGCGAAGCGCAGGCTGCGGCTGGGTCGGGGTCTAATACATAAAAATCGACGGGGAAGTCGATGCCGCTTTGCAGCAACATCCGACCTAACTGCCCGCCTCCTAAAATACCTACTCGGGTTGCCATGGCGTTGTTTGGATTTGAAAGATGGTTCAAATTTATACTAAATTGGATAGAATTGGCGCGGTTTGTCTGCTTCTTAGCTTCGTATTTTTGGGTGATACCTCCTACTACAAAAAAAACTGCTTCGCTGAGACAGAAAGCAGTTTTTGGTAAAATGGAAAAATCGAATGGTTAGAAATTGTACTGATTTTCTTTGATGAGGTGTTCGGCCACGCGGCGGCGTGCTTCTTTGGCGTTGTAGGCTTCGGCACGGCAGAAGCGCGACAAGCCTTTCATCAGGCCACCATACATCGTACCTTCTGCAAAAGCTGCAATGGCTTGCTTGCCTGCAAAGCAAGTTTTGTCTAAGGCGTCGTTAAGGTAAACCCGCGCCATATCGATTTGCAAGGCACAAGCTTCTTGGCCACGCAAGGCTACCAATTTTTCGACACGCAAGACTACCGACTCGGCCACATAGGTTTCGATCATCATATCGGCCAAGTTCATCATTACTTCTTGCTCGTTGCTTAGGTTGTTGCCAAACTTTTGCACAGCAGCTCCGGCTGTGATCAGTGTAGCTTTTTTAAGGTTGTTGACCAATTTGTGCTCATAGTCGAAAAACGCATTGCCGCCAGAGCCTTCGCCCCCTTCGGCGGTTAGTTCTTTTTGCACTTCCAAGATAGCATTCATCAAGCCTAATTCGCCCTTGAGCGCCCGCTTGATGACTGTGCCTACGCACAACATCCGGTTGATTTCGTTGGTACCTTCAAAAATGCGGTTGATGCGCGAATCGCGGTAGCAACGCTCGGCTGGGGCATCGGCAGAGTAGCCCATTCCGCCAAAGATTTGCACGGTTTCGTCCACCACATAGTCCAATACTTCGGAGCCGTGTACTTTGAGCATGGCACACTCGATGGCGAATTGCTCGAAGCTTTTCAGCTTGGCGGTGGCTTCGTCCATACCGTTGGCTACGAAGGCTTCGATGGCATCGTCGATGTTTTGGCCTGCACGATAAGCTGCTGATTCGCAGGCAAATACCTTGATGGCTTGTTGGGCTAATTTATGCTTGATAGCGCCAAAATTAGAGATGGCAGTACCAAATTGTTTGCGCTCGTTGGCGTATTTTACCGAGTGGTTGATGGCTCCTTTGGAAGCACCAATGTTAGAAGCTGCCAATTTGATACGGCCAATGTTGAGAATGTTTACGGCGATTTTGAAGCCATTTTCACGCTCAGAGAGCATATTTTCTACCGGTACTTGGCAGTCGGTAAAGAACACTTGGCGGGTGTCGGACCCCTTGATGCCGAGTTTGTTTTCAGGTTCGTTGAAAGTGATGCCGCCGAATGATTTTTCGACGATGAAGGCTGTTAGGTTTTTGTCGTTGTCGAT
>DMHB01000083.1 GCA_003449595.1 Microscillaceae bacterium
CGACGAAGAAGTAAGATTTAGGAGTATCAAGCGGCCAAAGGTGATTGTAAAGTATGAAGCCACTGAGAAACATCCGGCGCAGACCGAATTGGTCAACCTCGATTTTCAGGTGGGGAAATACGAAACCACCTACTACTCAGGCAAACTGACCGCCATCCAAAAAATTGAGATGGTCAAACGCATTGAAAAATTGATTGAGGCTGTCAAAGTTGCGCGTGCCAAAGCCAATAATGTGGAGGTGGTGAAAGTAGAATTAGGCAAAAGAGTATTTGAATTTATACAAAAAGACTTGCTATAAACGAATAGCAAGCTGCAAAAAACAGAGATAGCCTTAGTCTGAGTATCAGTATTAGTCCGGCCTGTTCGTGACAAACAAGCCTTTAGCATCAGTCTATCGCTCTGTAGTCTTAGTTTAAAACACTGACCAAATACGACAATTTGTTTTAGCCTTAGTGCGGTGGTTCGAATCCACCCATCCCAGCAGCTTTTTAGCTACCGTGATTCAAAACCTTGGGATGTAGCTCAGTGGCAGAGCAAGAGGTCTGCAGTTATAAAGCAAAGTATAGTGTTAGGAAAAGTTCTGAAAACGATTTCATCGTACAGTGGTTAGTACAACAGACTCAGGATCTGTGGGTCGTAGGTTCGATTCCTACTGAAATCAATGGCGGCTGCATAGGCTAGGCAGCCGCTTTTTTAATGCTATCTTATAAAGTGAGCTGTGTATTGGGCAACATCGCCTTGAGCTTTTCCTCTGCTTGTATTTCTAAAGGGTTACCATCCAAGCGCAGGGTTTTGAGTTTTTTCAAACTCGTAAACACATCCGGAATTTGTTCGATTTGGTTGCCATCTAACCAAAGAATCTCCAAGTTTTCCATTTTGGCCAAATCGGCAGGCACTGCCATCATCATATTTTGACTGAAAAGTACATTTTTTAGAGTTCTGACCTTAGCCAATATGCCAAAAGCTTGAATGGCGCTAAGTTCTTTGTTGTTAGACAACTCGATGATTTCTAATTTTTCTAAGCCGGTGAGCGCCTCCGGTAGATTTTTCAATGGGTTGAAGTTAAGGCTGAGGCGTTTTAGATTTTTGAGCTGCCCAATTTCATCGGGCAAGGCTTTGAAGCCTGCCTCGTTGAGCGATAAATCGCGCAAAGCAGGCATTTTTGCCAAGGCTGTGAAGGCTTTGGCCCAGTCTAATTCAGGATTGTTATCTAACCAAAGGGTCGTTACGTGGGCGAGTTTATCAATATTTTCGGGTAGGATTTTGAGGTTATTTTCAGCAAGAGAAACTTCTTGCAAATCAGGAAGTGTTGCCAGCGTGTTGAGCACAGCCGCCCAGTCCAAATTGGGGTTGCCTTCCAAATACAACCTTTGTAAGTTTTTGAACTGTACAAACTCTTCAGGAAGTTTAGAAAGATTGCTTCCGCGCAGGTTGAGCTCTTTGACGCGTGCAGGTTTTTTGAGTGCTTCGTCTAACGAGGTAAAACGGTTTTCTTCGCGCTCAATTTTGACATCCTTTTTTTCTTTTTGATTGGCTTTTTCGGTACTGCAAGCTCCTAAAAAGCCTACTGTTAAAAGTAATACCCCCAACGACTTGACGGGTGTGTAGAAATTCTGTTTCATAGTTGGATATTAAACGCCCAAAGCGCCTGTATCTTGGTTGGAAGATTTTTTTAAAGTTTTATTACCTGAAAAAACATATCCAAATATACCCCCGCAAATACCCCCTAAAATATGAGCAAATTGTGATACATTGTCGCTTTTGGTGATTTGATAAATTTCTTGACCAATGTATAAGGCCGTAATCAGGATAAAAGTAAGTGGAATAACCCCTGAGCGAACATTGGTAAACGAAGCCAGCAAAATAAGCATAAAGACAATGCCGCTGGCTCCTAAAAGTGCGTTGTTGAAAAATGAGGCATTCAAAATACCTGTAATCAAGGCGGTGATAAAGCTCATTTCGAGCAAGAGTTTAGAGCCATATTTTTCTTCTAAAATGGGGCCAATCAGCAAAATATATGAAAAATTACCCAAAAAGTGCATCCAATTGGCGTGTCCCATCGCGTGCGAAAATAACCGAAGATAGGTCAAGGGATCTACCAGTTGCATATAAGGGGTATTGAATGGATACACCGTAAAAAATGATAATACACCCGGAATTTCTAATCCGGTAGTAAGTAATACAACAATGAAACAAACCAAGGTGTAGGTCAGTGTAAAAGGGGCATTGTAGGTGATGCGCATATCAGTAAAACTTTATTGAATCTAAAAGATGTAAGCAAATTTATGTTTTTTTTAGAAATCTACATTCTAAAATGTTTTTGCCAAGCTTTTTCTACTTCTTGGATAGTCATTCCGGGTCTAATCCAAGGGGCATATAACACCCGAATCAAATGTTTGTCGATAGGAGCATAAGTATTGGTACTTGTCCACTTCTGATAGAATATACTTTCCGGATAGGTATAAGAGTCTTGCAGCAGGCCCAAGGCTTGGGTCAATTCTTCGCGCAGCAAGTGTTTGAGATAAGCTTCGGCCAGTCCTGCTTCCGTATTTAAAAACACTGAGCCACTGTAGATTTCATTTCTATCGTTGAAATGTACATAACAAAACCCCTTGTTTTCATCAATAAAAGGTCGCGCCAAGGGCTCAACCGATTGGGTATAGCCTTGCGGACTGCCCAAATACACAATCAGATTCGTATGGGCATCTATTTGGGTTTGGCAGGTAAGCGAAATGCCACTCGCCTCGATGAGTAGGTTTAGTTCTTGGATGACTTGTTGCAACTCAGCAGCCAAGTATTCGGGCATTGGCTCGCCATCAATGGCAAGGTAAATGGGGTGTTTCCATTTGCGTATTTGCAAAGGAGCTTGCCCATATTCGCTGCCTAAGGCAATTTCTAAAAAATACTGCTTGATGACAGTGGACGATAGACTTGCTGTGCTCGGAGAAGTGCAACTGCCCCACCACAAACCGATGACCGCCAGAATGGTAAGCCGGATTGTTCTCAAAACGGCAATGTTATGAAATAAGTAATAATTTATGGCTGCGCAACAGGGGTATTCATTTTGGCAAAGGCTTTTTCTAAATCAGCAATCAGCACTTGCGGGTCTTCCAAGCCAATGTAAAAGCGAATCCAAGACCAATGCAAGACATTGTTTTGGTAGTTTTCGGAAGTATAAAGCGTGCAAGCCGGAAAAATCAACGATTCGTAACTACCCCACGAACAAGCCAACAAAAACCGCGACAAGCCATCACAAAAGCGTTCTACTTCTTCCATTGTTTCGGCCTTGAGGGCAATGGAAAACTGACCGGCACCTTTGCACATTTGTTTTTGCGCCAAGTCGTACTGTGGATCGGAGGGCGAAAAAGGGTAAAATATCCGGGCTACCTTAGGGTGCTTTTCCAGATAAGCAATGATTTCGGCAGTGCTTTGGCTCACACGATCCAAGCGAATGGGCAGGGTGCGCAACCCACGCAGCAATAGCCACGCATTGAAGGGCGAAATGACAGCACCAATGGTCATAAATTCGGAATGGAAAATCTTGCGCATCATTTCTTTCGACCCGCAAACCACTCCGGCCACGGTGTCGCTATGGCCGCCCAAATATTTGGTGGCCGAGTGTACCACCATATCTATGCCCATTCCAATAGGGTTTTGGTAAAGCGGACTGGCGTAACTATTGTCGATGATGGTCAGCAGTTGGTGTTTTTTGGCCAAAGCGGCTACTGCGGCAATATCTTGTTGCTCGAAAGTCCAAGAATTGGGGCTTTCTAAATAAATTAACTTTGTATTCGGTTGAATAGCTGCTTCAAAATGAGCTACTTCCGACCCATCGACCATCGTGGTTTGTACGCCAAATCGCGCCAGCAGCAAGTTGAGCAATTTGTTAGTCCAGCTATAAGGCTTCAACACGCAAACTACGTGGTCGCCGGCCTGCACATTGGCCATCACGGCAGCCGCCACCGCAGCACTGCCGCTGGCAAATACCAGCGCATCTTCGGCGTTTTCCAAGGCAGCCAATTTCTTTTGTAGAATGGTGGTCGTAGGATTATTACCCCGTGTGTAAAACGGCACTTCGGCTTCGTTTTGAAGCGCTTCCCGCATTTGCGCCGTTGTTTTGAACGCAAACATCGAGGTTTGAAAAATGGGGGGCGCTACCGATCCAAAATATTGTTCGCGGTCTTCGCCGAGTTCGTTGATGATGTAAGAAATATCCATACAAAAAGTTTAAAGGCAAATTTAAGAAATTATTCACGCGACCGACACAAAATCGGATGCTAAAAAACTGTGTTGGTTGGCGGTTGAACTTATACAAAACTTCACGCATAGATGATTTTCTAACCTGAGAATTATTATAACTTGCAGCCGATTTTTTTAAAAGTGAAATTTATATGCGAAAAATGCTTGTTTTAATGACTTGCTTATGGGCAAGTGTCTCTGGATTGTATGCACAGGTCGAACGCCCCAAATTGGTGGTAGGCATTGTGGTTGACCAAATGCGTGCAGATTATTTATACCGATTTTATGATAAATTTAGCGAAGGCGGCTTCAAACGGATGATGCGCGAAGGGTTTCACGGGCAAAACACCCACTACAACTATGTGCCCACCGAAACCGCCCCAGGCCACGCAACCGTTTACACCGGCACTATTCCGGCCATACACGGCATCGTGGGCAACGAATGGTATGAAAAAGGGGCATCGCGTTATTGTGTATTCGATAGCACAGTCAATACTGTAGGCGCAGAAACCCTCAACGGTAAAATGTCGCCACGCAATATGTTTGTTACCACCATCGGCGACCAGCTCAAGTTGGCTACCAACCAACAAGCCAAAGTCATCGGGATTTCTATCAAAGACCGGGGAGCTATTTTGCCAGCAGGCCACACCGCCAATGGCGCTTTTTGGTACGACCGCTTGGCGGGCAGGTTTATTTCCAGCACTTTTTATGGCGCAACTTTGCCCGACTGGGTGCAGCGCTACAACGACTTGAAACGCCCCGATCAATTTTTGACCGAAACCTGGAGTCCCTTACTACCTTTGGATCAATACACAGAAAGCCTCAGCGACGACAACCCGTTTGAAAGAATTTCGCCGGGCAAAGAAACCCCTACTTTCCCCTACAACTTGGCCGAAATCAAGGAGGCTATGCAAAAACAACAAATGAAGCAAAGTCCGTATGACTTTCTAACCTATACCCCTTTCGGGAATACCTTGGTGAAAGAAATGGCCTTGGCAGCGCTCGAAGGCGAATCGTTGGGCGAGGATGCCATTACAGATTTATTGGCCATCAGTTTCTCATCGACCGACATCATCGGCCACGCTTTTGGCCTTAATTCTGTAGAGCTGCAAGATTGTTATTTGCGTTTAGACAAAGATTTGGCCGATATTTTGGCTGCCTTAGATAAAAAAGTGGGCAAAGGCAATTACTTGGTTTTTCTTACCGCCGACCACGCAGCCGTGGAAGTGCCCGCTTATTTGAATAGCCTTCAAATGCCTTCGGGTTATTTCAAAGTGCGCGAAATGAAACAATCTGTACAAGATTACTTAGCCGGTTTGTATGGCGAAGGGGCTTGGCTCGAAGAGGCTGATGACAAGCAAATTTATTTTAACCACGCCCTATTGCAAGAAAAAAAGCTGAATCCGGTTGTGCTACAGCAACAAGTAGCGGCTTATCTGCGCAATTTTGAAGGGGTGTATAATACGTATATAGCCGAAGATATGCAGCGCGAAGAATACAGTTTGGGGCTGCGTCATTTGTTGCAAAATGGGTTTTATCCCAACCGCTGTGGCGATGTACTGTTACAACTCAAACCCGGGTGGCTGACCGACTATTGGGGCAGAGGCACCAGCCACGGATCGCCCTATACCTACGATACACAAGTGCCCTTGCTATTTTGGGGATGGCGCATACGCCCTACCACCACCACCGAATGGCTGCAAGTAATCGACATTGCCCCCACTTTGGCGATGTTATTGCACGTCCAGCTGCCCAGTGGGGCTATCGGAAAACCCATTCAAGCGTTGTTCAAATAAGTTAAGAAGGAAACTGAAGATAAACTGCCTTGTCCTGAAATAACTTGACA
>DMHB01000236.1 GCA_003449595.1 Microscillaceae bacterium
TGACATCACCAAACAAAAGCAGCAAGAATTTGAATTGAAGCGACGTTTGGCTGTATTACAGACCAAGAGCTGAGCACAAAATTTACTAAACATTACTAATTAAATTTTCTATGATCGATTTACTTGAAACAGATCGCTTGAAGAAAGCCATCGAGCAATCGCCCACCGACTTCAAACAAATTTTGGAGCAAACGCATCTCTGTGTGTGCATCACCGATGAAAACGGCAACTATGTACACGCCAACACCAACTATTTTTCAATGTTGGGGTACCAACCCGAGGAAATGATAGGCAAAAGTTTTTTGATGGTGATGCCTCCCGAAACCAAAACGGAGTTGTCAGATTTACACGAAAAATTTATCGAGTACCAAACCGAGCTTTTCCGCTCTTGGGAAATTGTAGATAAACAAGGCCGTCGTATCAAAATCAGTGTCGATGCTGGTTACTCCGAGAAGTTGATCAACGCACCCACCAAACTAACTTTCGTACAGCCTGAATAAAACGCGCTGCCTTATTCAATCTACTATCTTTTCACCTTATCAGTATAAAACCTGTGATGTTAGACCTTAACCAACTACGCCAGTCTATCGATGCCATCGATGACCAATTGCTCGCCTTGCTGAACGAACGGATGGACATCATCAAGCAAGTGGGCGAACTGAAAAAGAAAGAAAAATCTATCATTTATCGCCCTGAGCGGGAAAGGTATATTTTGGATCGGTTAGCCCAAAAAAGTGCCAACCGACTGCTAACCAGGGCGGCTTTGGAAGCTATTTTTTTAGAGATTTTTGCCGTTAGCCGCAATTTTGAACTTCCCGAAAGGGTGGCCTATCTCGGCCCCGAGGGGAGTTTTACGCATCAAGCCGCCGAAAGCCGCTTTGGACAAATGAGCGAATATGTTTCGCTGCCTAACATCAGCGCCGTGTTTGAAAACATTGCCACGGAACGGACTCGTTTTGGGGTGGTGCCTATCGAAAATAATTTGGAGGGATTTGTAGAAGATACTTTGGAAATGCTGCAAGAGATGCCGGTGAGCATTGTAGCCGAAATCTTGTTGCCCATTCACCATACCTTTGTGAGCCGCCACGACAACCTCAAACAAATTCGATATGTCTATTCCAAAGACATTGTTTTCAAGCAGTGTCGTAAGTTTTTGCACGATTATTTTCAGCAGCAATCCATCGAACTCATTCCGGTCGATTCTACCTCGAAAGCCGCCCAAATGGCGATGGAAAACGAGCATAGCGCTGCCATTTGTTCGATTGTAGCGGCCAAGTTGTACCAAGCGCCCATTGTGTTTGAAAACATAGAAGACAATACACACAACCAAACCCGCATTTTGATTCTGAGTAAAAATTTTGAAAACCAGCCCAGCGAAAAAGACAAAATCTCTTTGGTGCTGTATCCTGATGGGAGCGCCAATACCATTTTGCCGCAATTGATGGAGGCATTGATGCAACACCAAATCCAATTGTATAAAATTGATAGCCGACCTTGGCGTAAAAATCCCCATTTTCAGAATTGGTGGTACCTCGAAGTAGCCGGTCATTACCAAGATACTGCCTTGGCGCAGTGTTTGCAGCAGTTTGCTACTTCTTTGCGCTGTTTGGGAAGCTATACCCATAGTCTAACCTAAGTTTTGACTTTATGCAGACCTATTCAGTCCATACTACGCCGCGCTTCGAAGCAAAACAAGCACTTTCAGCCGATTTCATCGCGCAAGCGGCGCAAGCTTTTCAGCAAGAAGGGGTAATTATCTTGGAAAATGCTTTTGAAGTAGCCCAAGTGCAGCAATGGCATACCGCTTTTATGGAGCTTTTGCAAAAAAAAGTGGCTGCTTTCGAGCAAAATGCCGGGGGGAAAGTGCAAGGCAACCACGATGTACAGCGTTGGAATATGCACTTGCCTACGCAGTCTATTCTTTTTGATACTTTGTTGTTGGCACATCCGGTGGTGGTGGCAGTCCTCAAAGCCATATTTCAGCGTGATTTTGCGCCGGTTTTCATTGCTTCCGACATTGCCTTTCCCGGCTCGACCAACCAAGAAATCCACCAAGACGGTGGCGATTTCAGCATTGCGGTCAATATTCCGCTGGTAGATGTTTCGCAAGCCAACGGTGCTACCGAAGTATGGGCCAAAACCCATTTGCAGCAGGGGGTGTTTTCACAGGCTTCATGTGAATTATCGCCCGAAGCCATTCAGTCGATGGTGCAAACCTACCCAAATGATTTTTTGACGATGAAGCGGGGCAGCCTTTCGATGCGCGATATGCGGATGTTGCATCGGGGCACCGTCAACCACACCCAAGAGCCAAGGCCCTTGATTAGCTTGATTTATATGCCTACCGAAGCGAAAGCGCCTTACTGGCAGGTAACCAATTTCTTCGTTCGACAAGCCAAAAAACTGCGCCAACAGGCTTGGAAAACAGGACGGCAAAGTTTGATAGACCACGCCAACACCTTGGGGCGTATGTGCGACATTGGGGCGATGAGCGACCGCGACTACCGCCGCCAGATTGATGCGGCTACGTATGCCCAACTTTCGACCGATGCCAAGTATTTGCTGCGTTTTGCCGATTTGGCCCCTGCAATCAAGCCCGATTTTGAAGTAGCGCGCAGTTGGCGCACCACCTGGGCAATGGCCAAAGATTTGGGGCTGTATATGTTTGAATTTTATCGCAAAAAGTGGTCTTCGGCCAACTAATTTTTCCAAGATGAATGCAAAAAAAAGACAAGAAGTTTGGTATTGGATGGCAATGCTTAGCCTTTTTGGTGGGCTGACGTTAGCCTGTGAGCCTAAAAAAAAGAAAAATCCCTTTGCTGAAGACAGCACTTTTGCAATCAGCCAAGACTCAGTAGTGCTGCGCGATCGCAAAGCACAGGCTTCCACTGATTCGGCAGTTACCTACGATTTTGTCGATTCGTATGCCGAAGGGTTGGCTAAGGTTAAGCTAAAAGATAAATTTGGCTACATCGACGAGCGCCGCAAAGAAGTCATTGCCCCTCAGTTCGATGAGGCAGGCTGGTTCAGCGGCGGGTTTGCCAAGGTCAGGATCAAAGACAAGTGGGGGTTTGTAAACAAACAAGGCAAGGTTGTGATAGAGCCTCAGTATGACCAAGTTGGAAAGTTTGCGGAGGGGTTAGCGATGGTCGAACTGAACAAAAAACGCGGCTATATCGACACCAACAACAAACAATTAGTGCCACTTCAGTATGACTGGGCCGGCGATTTTCAGGCTGGCTTAGCCCGAGTATCGCTCGATAAGAAATGGGGATTTATCAATGCTAAAAAACAAGAAGTGGTACCCATAGGACTCGAAGCAGCGCGCGATTTCAGCGAAGGGCTGGCTGCCGTTTGGAACGGGAAAAAGTGGGGCTATATCAATACCCAAGGCCAAGTAGTCATTCCGTATCAGTTTGATAGGGCAGAGGATTTTACCAAGGCAGACGAAAAGAAAGAAGAGAAGACCAAAGCCAACAAAAAAGAAGAGCCTACCGCCAAAGTAATGGAAGCAGGCAAGACTTTTTACATCAACCCGGAGGGGAAGTGTGTGAAGGACTGTCAATAACCCAACCCAAGGGTTAATCTTTGAATTTGATGGGCGATTTGGTTGGTTCAAGTTTGAGGTTGATGATATTAAAATCGCGCCCTTGCTGGTTACGGCTATGTTGTGTCCACGACATACGGGTGTGTTCGGCTTGGGTATGTTCCATCACGTGTACCTGCAAATGAGCGCCGGGCAGTTGGTCGTGGGTAAAATGGAATTTGAACGTAGCATAGTTTTCCATATTCCGCATATCGTCCACGTGGTGCTGGTCGCTAAAGGAAGTTATAAAAATAGACACGGGGTGCTTGAAGTCGTAATTATTGATGCTTTTGATAAGCAAGTGAATGTCGAAATAGCCATCGAGCTGAATGCTGATGGTGTCGCCTTCTATGATATCTAAAGATGCCTCGCCTGAAATATCAGTTTGTGCCGTATCGGCAGCGTTTTGTTTGAAGATATTGACATTGTCTAAGAGAATGTTTTGTGAGGCA
>DMHB01000122.1:0-3454 GCA_003449595.1 Microscillaceae bacterium
TAACGATACATGAATAACACTCAAGCTTGTATTGAGTCTCTCTTGTACTAATTTTATTACCTGACCAATGCATACCATCCGACACCACTTTATTTTTAGAACACTTTGGGGCTTTATGGCGCTTTATCTACTCAATTTTTCTGTAGATATGAGCGACCTACGGCCTTGGACAAGCCCTGAAGATCTTTCTGTAAATGATATTGAAAGTGTAGCTGAGTTGGTAGCTGAGTTTTTCTTTGGTTTTGACAATGCCTTTGCCGAAAACGACGAGCCGGGCAGTGAGACCTTAGAAGCGATGGATGGTGATTTGAAAGATTTTATTTTTGGCAATGCTTGCAACTTGCAAAGTTGTTTTGCCTACTCAATCATTCAGCGCTATTCTTATTTTTCCTCCGCACTTTCAAACCAAGTAGTGCATACTGCTGCCCCCCCTCCCGAGTTTGGCCTTGCCGGCGTGTAATCTTTACTTTTTCACTCAAATCCAGACAGTATAATCTATTCAGTTTCAGGGGTTTCAACCTAACTGCATACAGATTTGCTTGCCAAAGTATTGAATTGCTCCATGCAATGTTCTTTGTTTTGCATCTGCCTTTCGGTATGATGTAAAACAAGAAAGGTATATCTTTTTTGGTCAAAACTTATTCAACTTTCTCAACTTTTTATGATTGACAACATCATCGCAATCAGTGTAAAAAACCGATTGGGTGTATTAATAGGCATAGGTGC
This sequence comes from Microscillaceae bacterium, assembly GCA_003449595.1. Taxonomy (GTDB): domain Bacteria; phylum Bacteroidota; class Bacteroidia; order Cytophagales; family Microscillaceae; genus UBA8158. The sequence goes on from DMHB01000122.1 coordinate 727, forward strand.
CATCATTATTTGGGGATTTATCTCTTTACAGAAATTACCCTTAGATGCCGTGCCCGATATTACCAACAACCAAGTGGTTATTTTGATGAATGCCCCCAACTTAGCACCTGTTGAAATCGAACAGTACATTACTACTCCCATCGAGTTAGAAATGTCCAGTATCCCAAAACTAACGGAAATCAGAAGTACGTCTAAATTTGGTTTGAGTGTCGTAACACTTATTTTCGACGATGAAGTCGAGCTGTATTGGGCGCGAGCACAGGTTTTTGAAAGACTTAGTAAATTAGACATCCCCGAAGAATTTGGCAAACCTTACTTAGCTCCGGTTACTACCGGCTTGGGCGAAATTTTCCAATACATCATCAAACCCAAAAACCCTAAAGACACCTCCCACTCACTGACCGACCTGCGAACCATCCAAGACTGGGTGATTCGCAAACAACTATTGGGCACCGAAGGGGTTGCCGAGGTAAGCAGTTTTGGCGGCTATGTCAAAGAGTATCAAGCCATTATAGACCCCATCAAAATGAAGTCTGTAGGGGTTACCATCAATGAACTATTCCGAGCCATCGAAGATGCCAACGGCAATATGGGTGGGTCTTATATTGAAAAAGACAAAAGAGCCTACCTCATCCGAGGCATCGGTTTGATCAAAGATCTGGATGACCTGAAAAAAGCTGCGATCAAATTCAACAAAGACGTGCCCATCAAAGTAGCCGATGTAGCCGAAGTACGTTTTGGGCAAAACATCCGCAACGGCGCAATGACGCTCAACGGTGAAAAAGAAGTTGTAGGCGGTGTCATTATGATGCAGATCGGCGAAAATGCACACAGGGTTATCAAAAATATCAAGTCCAAAATGCAGGAAATTCAACAGCAACTTCCTGACGATTTAGTCATTGAACCCTTTATCGATCGCGAGAAATTAGTAGATAGAACCATCAACACCGTTGCTCTGAACCTTACCGAAGGCGCTATCATCGTTTTGTTGGTCTTGATTATCTTTTTGGGAGACATCAGGGCAGCGTTGATTGCGGCCTCGGTCATTCCGATTACGATGTTATTCACCTTTGGAATGATGATCCAGTTCAAATTGGTAGGCAATTTGATGAGTTTGGGCGCTTTGGATTTTGGGCTGATTGTCGATGGTTCGGTGATTGTAGTTGAAGGAGTGGCTTTTGGGCTCAGCTATTTCATCAAAAAAATGGGGAGTAGTCTGAGTTATGCGCAACGCAAAGAAGTGGTAATTCAGGAAATGGCTAAAATCAAAAAATCAGTTTTCTTTGGTGGGCTTATCATCCTGATTGTTTATTTCCCTTTGTTGACGCTTACCGGCACCGAAGGGCGTATGTTTAGCCCGCTCACCAAAACAGTCAGTATTGCCATCGTGGGGGCTTTGCTCCTTTCCATTACGTATGTACCGATGATGTGCGCTTGGCTGATGACCAAACCCCATCACGAAGGAAGTCTTTCTGATCGGTTGGTGGACTTTTTATACCGATTTTTTGAGCCTCAGCTGCGTTTTTCGTTGCAATACCGTTGGGTTGTTTTAGGCGCTACATTGGCTGTGTTTCTTTTCTCACTTTATCTGTTTGGCAAGCTTGGCGCTGTATTTATGCCCAAATTTGACGAAGGCGATTTTGCCATCGAAACCCGCTTGCCGGTAGGTACTTCGCTCAGCGAAACGATGGCTACTGCTTCCAAGATTCAGCGTGAACTATTGCGCAAATTTCCACAAGAAATCAAGGGCATTGTAGGCAAACACGGCACCTCCGAAATTCCTACAGACCCGATGCCTTTGGAAGCAGTCGATTTAATCATTACCTTAGAAAAAGACCGCAGCAAGTGGGTGAACGCCCAATCGAAAGACGAGTTGGCCGAAAAAATAGCCATGGTGTTCAAAGAATTTGCAGGGGTTACTATCTCCATCCAACAACCCATCGAAAACCGCTTCAATGAATTGATTTCAGGGGCAAAAACAGATGTGGTTTTTTCAATTTTCGGCAAAAAACTCGAAACCCTTACTGCCAAATCCAACGAATTGGTGGGCTTGTTGGGCAAAGTAGAAGGCGCTACCGACATCAATGTTGTAAAAATAGACGGCTTACCCCAACTCAACGTAACCTATGACCGCGACGCAATGCTTCGCTATGGGGTTTCTATCGACCAAATGAACGAGGTGATTGAAACGGCTTATGCCGGAAAGGTGGCCGGAGTAGCCTTTGAAGGCGACCGCCGCTACAACATTGTAGCCCGACTGGCCAACTTCGACCGGAGTGATTTTCGCAACTTTGAAAGCCTGCTGATATTGACCGACCGTGGCGATGAAATTCCGCTCAGCCAATTGGCCACCATCAGTACCAACATCGGCCCGACCGAAATCAGGCATTTGACCAAATCGCGGGCTATTCAAGTGGGGGTCAACGTGCGTGGGCGCGACATTGAAAGCTTGGTCAAAGAAGTAGAATCCTTGATCAAAACCAAAATGGAACTGCCTCCGGGCTATACCATCGAATTTGGCGGGCAATTCAAAAACCTGCTAATGGCCCGCGAGCGCCTCAGTGTGGTAGTGCCGGTTGCTTTGGTCATCATTTTTGGGTTGCTGTTCACCACATTTGGCAACATCAAGGACAGCCTGTTGATATTTACTTTGGTACCGCTTTCGCTGATTGGAGGAGTTTTTGGCTTGTACATCCGGCAAATTCCTTTTAGTATTTCGGCGGGTGTA
>DMHB01000122.1:3780-4021 GCA_003449595.1 Microscillaceae bacterium
TTAGTATTTCGGCGGGTGTAGGTTTCATTGCCCTTTTCGGGATTGCCGTGCTCAATGGCATTATGCTGATTAGCCACTTTAAGCAACTCATCGATTCGTTGGCTTACCACGACCTCAAAGCCATCCTTCGCCAAGGGGTGGACGATAAATTCCGCTCTATTTTGCTCACGTCCTTGGTGGCCGCTTTGGGCTATTTGCCGATGGCCATTAGCCAAGGTTCAGGTGCCGAAGTACAGAAACC
>DMHB01000362.1 GCA_003449595.1 Microscillaceae bacterium
ATAATCTCCTCGGCAGCGTCCAAAGAGCCTTTTTTGCGGCAATAAATGGGATATTCCTTTCCTTCTTCAAAACGAGAATAATAAAAATACGCATTCAAGAAGTAAGGCACCGACAGGTCGGTTTCTTTGATGCGGCCTTTGATTTCTTGAAAAAGGTTTTTCCTCAAATCATCGGCAGAGGCCAAGGCTTGTTCCGCGTAAGCATTTTCGGCTTCGAGATAGGCAATGACCTCAGGATTTTCGCGCTCGTTGAGCCAGTAATAATCGTCGGTGCGGATTTGCCCGTGTTTTTCCAATTGCTTGGGCTTTTTTGCCACATCGGGAGGTGTAATTTGTGCGATAGATTGCCAAGAGAATGCCATACAAACCAAGAGTAAAAAAAGTGTTTGAATCTGTTGAAACTGCATAAAATAATAGTGGATAAAGTTGGTAAGTTGTACAAACTTAATCGAAAGTTTCTGCAAAACGCACGAATTGTGTCCTTGCTTGGCCTTATTGTAGCATAATATCGGATACAACCCTTAATTTTGGGCTATGAACTGGGCACAAACCTTTATTGATTTCTTTTCTTTCAAAGACCCCAACGTCCGCTGGGTAGTGTTGGGTGTTTGGATACTCTCGGCCACTTCGGGTTTTGTAGGGGTATTTGCCTATTTGCGCAAGCGTTCGCTCGTGGGCGATGCCGTTTCACACGCCATTTTGCCGGGTATTTGCATTGCTTTTATGCTTACCCGCGTCAAAAACCCTTGGATATTGATGACAGGCGCTTTCGTTGCCGGATGGTTGGCCATTTTGTGCATCGACTGGATAACCCAGCAAACCAAAATCAAGACCGACGCAGCCACCGCCCTGGTGCTATCGGTGTTTTATGGCGTAGGCATTTTATTGCTTACTACCATCCAACAAAGCGGTAGTGGGGCGCAATCGGGTTTAGACCATTTCTTGTTTGGCAAAGCTGCTGCACTCACTTTCGAAGATTTTATTCCCTTGTTGGTATCTGGCGCAGTAATGCTGGGCATTGTGTTGCTCTTTTTCAATACGTTCCGCTTGGTTTGCTTCGATCCGGCTTTTGCCCAAGTGCTGGGCATCCCGGTGGTACGAATTGAGCAGTTGATTTCGTCGCTTACTGTAGTCGCCATCGCCATAGGTATTCAAGCGGTTGGGGTGGTGTTGATGGTTGCCTTGTTGATTACGCCAGCAGCCTCGGGGCGTTATTGGACCTACCGTTTGGGTACTTTATTGGTAATTGCGGCTGTATTTGGTTCTTTGGCAGGCATTGGTGGCGCATTCATTTCGTATGCAATGCCCAAAATGCCTACCGGCCCTTGGGTGGTGTTGATGCTGAGCCTGATCGCGGTGGTGTCGGTTTTTTTGGGCAAAGAACGTGGTATTTTGATTCGTAAACTTCGCCAAATTCAAAAAAAATAGTGTTATGAAATTTATACTCAAACCGGCTAAATTATTTTGGGGAAATATCGGATGGTGGGTGTTATTGGCGGGTTGTGTGCCCATTCAATCGACTACTACCAAAACCGGCCAAGGTGCTTTGGTTACTTCTAATAAGATGCTGCTAATGCAAGACCGCAACTATGAGGAGAGCATCAAAACGGTAGTGTTCACCTTGCAAAGTACAGCCATGCAGCGTAGCTTGTTGCCACCAGTTATTCCGCTCAGCCAAGGTATCCCGCTTCAGTTAGAATTTGACCAAATAGACAGCTACTTCCGCGATTACAGCGCCAAAATCATCCATTGCAACGCCGATTGGAAACCCTCAGCCCTTTATGAAACAGATTACTTGAGCGAGTACAACGACTTTCCCATTCGCCAGTACGACTTGTCGTTCAATACCAAAGTAGGGTATGTGCATTATAAGTTTGTATTGCCTCCCGTAAAGGTTTCGGGCAACTATGTGGTGGTGGTTTACCGCACCGGCAACCCACAAGATGTGATGCTTTCGCGTAGGTTTGTGGTGTATGAAAACTTAGTGGGTATTTTGCCCCAGGTGCGCAGCTCGACGGTGGTTTCGCAAACAATGCAAAACCAACAAATCGACTTTACCATTGGCTACACCAATTACGAATTGCGCAACCCCCGTGATGAGGTAAAGGTAACCATCCGGCAAAATTATCGGTGGGACAATGCCATTTATGACCTGAAGCCCTTGTATGTCAGAGAGTTAGACAAAGCCTTGGAATACAACTACTTCAGTGGTGAGAACAACTTCAAAGGAGGCAACGAGTTCCGCCGGTTCGACTTGCAAAGTTTGTTGTATTTGGGCTTCCATCTTGAACAAATTGATGCCGAAAACCCCATCGAAACCCGTGTAAGACTACAAAACGATGGCTTGCGCCAAAAAGAACCTTATGTGCTTTTGCCAGATAACAACGGTGGCTTTTTTATAAACATCACTGAATTTGCCAACCGTGGCGATACCGATGCCGACTACGCCAAGGTGTATTTTACGCTCAAATCGCCCACCAAACTGCCCGAAGATGTTTATATTTTGGGGGCTTTCAACAACTGGGTGGCCGATGCGCAGAGCAAAATGACTTACTTTGAACAAGACCAAGCCTACCAAAAAAGTATTTTGCTTAAACAAGGGTTGTACGACTACTGCTATGCCGTGCCGACTGTAAACCAAGGAATGGATGCGTCGCCCATTGAAGGCAGCCACCAAAATACCAACAACCGCTACGACATCATTGTCTATTACCGCCCCTTGGGGGTGCGTGCCGACCGCGTGATTGGCTACCGCGATTTTAATGCTTTCAACTAATGGCAGGTATAAACGGCTCATTCAAGTAGCCACCAGACGTTTTGCCTCAGCCCTACAATTGGGCATTTTCGTTTTTTACATATAGCTTTGTCAAACTTTTTTGAAAATACCTACTCTTATGAAATTTTCCCTACGTCTGGCTACTTTGGTTTTGGCAGCAATGGTATGGACTGCTTGCGGCAGCGATAACGTACAACAAAAAAACCAAACCGATGCCAACAAAGGAGGCGAAAGCAAACAAGCGTCCTCTGAAACCATACCGGCTGATTTCTTGCTGCGCACCGTCAACGCCTACCAAGTGGTAATACCTAAATATTTGTCGGATGTGCAAGACCTGAACGCTGTGGCCTCGTTGCAATGCAAAAACGCCGAGAAAGAGTTCTACCTTATCGTGATCGACGAACCCAAAGAAAAGGAAAAGGGCGATAAAAAAAGCCTGACAGCCTTTTATGATATGATGATAAAGGGTTTGATAGGCGAAAACATTGTCAGCGCTACCCAACCCATTACCCAGAAAAGCAACAATGTTGAAAAAATGCAGTGGGAAGCAGTCGCTCAAATCGAAAATGTGCGCGTACAATATTATATGGCCGCTTTTGAGAGCGAAACTCATTTTTATCAGTTGGTGATTTGGATGTATGAAGACGATAAAGATGCTTTTGTCAAAGATGTGCAAACCATCATTCAGTCATTCAAAGAAAAAGACACCAAAAAAAACCTGGTAAAATAGCCTTGGCCTGCTATGCTGAAAAGGATTATCAGTTATGTCATTCGGTTTGTGCCCCGCCCGCTCTTGCAAATCATCAGCCCTTGGGTATTGCCCATTTTGGCGCTTTTTTACCGTGGCAACCGAGTGGCGTGCCCCATCTGCCAGAGCCAGTTTAGGCAGTTTTTACCTTATGGTCGTGGGGCTTCTGCCCGCCCTAATGCCTTGTGTCCCAAGTGTTTGGCCTTAGAACGACACCGGCTCATCTGGCTATACCTGCAACAACAAACCGATTTTTTTACACGTCCGCAAAGCCTGCTCCACATCGCCCCCGAGCCGTGTTTTATTACCTACTTAAGTCGCCAGCAGGGCTTGCAATACATCACCGCCGACTTTGAATCGCCGCTGGCACAGGTGAAAATGGATATTCACCAAATGCCCTTTGAAGACAACCAGTTCGATGTAGTATTTTGCAACCACGTCCTCGAACACGTAACCGACGATATCCAAGCGATGCGCGAAATCAATCGTGTACTGAAACCCAACGGATGGGCTATTTTGCAGGTGCCTTTCATCCAACCCGACTTGGCCACCACTTTTGAAGACACCACCCTGACCGACCCTGCCGAGCGTTTTCGGCTTTTTGGACAAGAAGACCACGTGCGGATGTATGGCCAAGACTACCCCCAACGCATCGCGCAAGCGGGACTATTGGCTGAAGCCAACCGGTTTGTTTTCAGCCTGCCGCCCGAAACCCTCCAACGGTATGCCTTGCCTGCCACCGAAATTATTTATATTGGGAGGAAAAAAAGTTAAGTCCTCCCTCCTCCTATGATACGATTAGAACAGGTTTCGAAAACCTTCAACGCCGGCACCCCCAGCGAGGTGAAAGCCTTGCAAAACATTCAGCTCAACATTGCCCCTCAAACTTATTTGGTGCTGCTGGGCGCGAATGGCTCGGGTAAATCGACCTTACTCAATGCCATTGCGGGCAGTTTTCGGGTTGACAAAGGCGAGATTTGGATTGATAATCAGGATGTTACCTCGCTCAAAGATTTTCAACGCAGCCCTTGGATTGCGCGCATTTTTCAAAACCCGCTCAGCGGCACCGCCCCTGACCTCAGCGTGATTGACAACTTCCGGCTGGCAGCCTTGCGCACCCGCCCCAAAGGATTGCGCATTGGGGTAAATGCCGCCTTCAAAGCACAAGTAAAAGAAAAAATTGCCCTGTTGGGGATGGGTTTGGAAAATAAAATAGAACAAGCGATGGGTACGCTTTCGGGAGGGCAGCGCCAAGCCCTGACGCTGATGATGGCCGTGATGGACGAAACCAAAATACTACTAATGGACGAACCCACCGCCGCTTTAGACCCTCGGTCGGCAGAAACCCTGATGCAGAAAGCCGATGAAATCATCCGTACTTTTCAACTCACCGCCATCTTGGTAACCCACCACCTGAAAGATGCCCACCGGTTTGGTAACCGCGTCATTCAAATGGAGCAAGGGCAAGTGCTGCGCGACTTAGATGCTACGGCCAAAAGCGCCCTCCACCTCAGCGATTTGTTTGGGTGGTTTGAGTAAGGGGGAATTTGGCTTTATGGGAATAGTTACTTATTTTTATTTGAGTAATTAATCCCATTCGTTTTATGCCTGTTTATCCCAGCATCGAAGATTACAAAGCCTCGTTTCTTGACCCGGGTAGTTATTTCAAATCATTGTCCTTGCAATTTGTGCCTTCCACACAAAATGCTTTCGACCCGTTTTTTATCAGTGGGGGCTTGGCCGTTGTTTTCAAAGTATTGCGCCAAGGCCAACCTTGGGCGGTAAAGTGTTTCAAAGAAGCATGCCCCCAACGCAAAGCCGCCCTCGATGCCATTGCTAAGTTTTTAGCCCAAAATCCTTCGCCCTATTTCTTGCCCTTCGAATATTACGACGACGAACTCTGGGTTTGTAGCGCCATAGCCGGCGATGCCGATTACCCCATCGTGATGCTGCCTTGGGTAGAAGCCCCCACCTTGGGGCAATATGTGGCCGATTTGGTAGCCCAACGCAAGACCCAAGCCCTGCAAGACCTTTATGAAAGCTTCTTGGAACTGGCCCACTACCTGCTCCGATCGCCTTTGGCACACGGCGACCTGAAACACGACAATATTTTGGTGAAATCCTCGGGCGAATTGGTGCTGGTGGACTATGACGGCGTTTTTGTGCCCGAACTATCCGGACAACCTATGCCCGAAGCCGGTATGCCGGGCTACCAACACCCTGCCCGCGCCCAAGCGCCTTTTGACCAACATTTGGACGATTTTTCTATCTTGGTCATCTTGCTAAGCCTGCGCGCCCTGGCTTTGGCCCCAAGCCTGAAAGAAAGGTTTCCCGAGCAAGACAACCTATTGCTGACTGCCCGCGATTTGGAAAACCCCACGCAAAGCCCGCTGATACAACACCTGCAAACCTTGCCCCACCCCGACCTGCAAACTTTGTTGGGCTTGTTGCTTGTTAGTTTGGCGCAAAACCGTAGCATTCAGGTCATTGGCCTGGAGGCGTGGGTAGCACAGACCTACCAAGAAATAAATATGCCTGCTGGTGAAAAAGCTTTTGACCTGGCTGAATGGAAGCGTTTACCAAGAGAATGGAAAGAAATATTATGGAATAACGGGGCTTTGCATAGCCAAAGCAAGCCTGCTAAACTTAGAGCCTGTTTAAACAAATAG
>DMHB01000286.1 GCA_003449595.1 Microscillaceae bacterium
ATCGGGATGACCGCCGAAGAAATCAAGAAGTATATCAACCAAGTGGCTTTTTCGGGGGCTACCGAGTTTGTCGAAAAATACAAAGACAAAACCGACGGCCAACAGCAAATTATCGGGCATTTCGGCTTAGGATTTTATTCTGCTTTTATGGTAGCAGAGCAAGTGAAAATCATTACCCTGTCGCACCAAGCAGATGCTGAGGCCGCCCAGTGGACTTGCGACGGCAGTACGTCTTTCAGCATTGAAAAAACCGTCAAAAAAGAACGCGGTACCGACATCGTGCTGCACATTGCCGAGGACTCGAAAGAGTTTTTAGACAAGCACCGCTTGCGCGAAATTTTGATGAAATATTGTCGTTTTTTGCCCATTCCCATCGAATTGGAAGGCGAAGTCATCAACCAAACCGACCCTATTTGGACCAAAGCCCCAGCGGATTTGAAAGATGAAGACTACCAAAATTTTTATAAAGCTTTATATCCTTTGGCCGAAGAGCCGTTGTTCTGGATTCATCTCAATGTTGATTATCCATTCAATTTGACCGGTATTCTTTACTTCCCAAAAATCAACAATAATTTAGACATTCAGCGCGAAAAAATTCAACTCTATTCGCGCCAAGTGTTTATTACCGACGAAGTAAAAGAGATTGTGCCTCAGTTTCTTACTTTACTTCACGGCGTAATCGATTCGCCGGATATTCCGCTCAATGTGTCGCGCAGTTTTTTACAAGCCGATGGCAATGTCAAGAAAATCAATGGGTACATTACCCGCAAGGTGGCCGATAAACTGACTGAAATTTTCAACCAAGATCGGAAAGCCTTTGAAGAAAAATGGGAAAGCATCGGTTTGTTTGTAAAGTATGGCTACGTTACGGAAGATAAATTTGCTGAAAAAGCCCAGCAGTTTTGTTTGTTGCAAAATGTCGAGGGCAAGTTTTACACTTTTGAAGAGTACCGAAACTTGGTGCAAGCCAACCAAGTCGATAAAAACGACAACACCATTTGGCTTTATACCTCAGATGCCGGCAAGCAAAATGCCTACATCCAAGCGGCTCAAAAACGCCAGTTCGATGTGTTGAAATTAGACAATCCATTTATCGACAACCATTTCATCAGCACTTTAGAGCGCAAATTGGAGAAAACCGTATTGAAGCGCGTTGATGCTGAAACCACCGAAAAGTTGATCGACAAAGGCGAAAACAAGGAAAGCGTATTGAGCCAAGAAGAGCAGGAGCAATTGAAAAATATTTTTACAACCACCTTGGCCAACGACAAGCTGACGATTCAGGTAGAGGCGATGTTGCCCGACGAAATGCCTGTGGTCATCACCTTGTCAGAACACCTGCGTAGGATGAACGAAATGGCTGCCGCACAAGGATTTACACGGTTTATGAACCCGCTTTCGGCGCAAATGTCTGTCAGCCTGAATGGCAACCACGCGCTGAATCGCAAAATATTGGCCACCACCGACCCCGCAACCCAGCAAGCATTGGTGAAACAAACGTATGATTTGGCTTTGTTAGCCCACGGTATGTTAGAAGGGGCATCGTTGACCGATTTCTTGCAACGCAGCGTCCAATTCTTAGGATAATTTTACCTGTTTTTGAACTATATTTTATGCCCAAAGGTCTCCGGATTAATTTTCTACCTTTGGGCTTCCATTTTCTAACTTTTGAACTGTTATGCAAAATAAAACTGTGGTAGTAACCGGTGCTAACTCGGGTATCGGAAAATTTTCGGCATTAGAGTTGGCCAAAATGGGTGCGCGGGTGGTAATGGTTTGCAGAAATGCCGCCAAAGCCGAAGCGGCTCGCCAAGAAATCGTAGCCAAAGTGCCTCAGGCGCAAATTTCTATTTTTTTGGCCGATTTCGCTTCGCAAAAGCAAATTCATCGGGTTGCCCAAGAGATTTTGCAACAACACCCGGTGATTGATGTGCTGCTCAACAACGCAGGATTTATTGCCGGCAATACCCGCAGCCTCAGCGAAGATGGCTATGAAACTACCTTTGCGGTAAATCATTTGGGCTATTTCACACTCACTTTACTGCTTTTACCCGCACTGAAAGCCGCTCCGGCAGCGCGCATCGTCAATGTGTCGTCGGAAGCTCACCGCTTTGTAAAAGAGTTGGACTGGGATAACCTACAATTGGAAAAAGGATACAGCTCGCTGAAAGCCTACGCCTTGTCGAAATTACATAACATATTGTTTACCAAGGCTCTGGCCAAACGGCTACAAGGCACTTCGATAACTACCAACTGCCTGCATCCCGGAGTAGTGGCTACCAATTTTGGACAGAGTGGCTCGTTGTTTTTAAAGGCTTTGGTTACCATCGCCCGCCCGTTTTTCATTGGGTCGTCCAAAGGAGCTGAAACTTCTATTTTCTTGGCCAGTTCGCCTGAAGTAGCCAAGGTTACCGGCGAATACTTTGATAAGAAAGCCATCCGCAAAGTGAATTATCACGCCCGTAGCGAAGAAAACGCCGAGAAACTTTGGCAACTAAGTTTGCAAATGACCCAACTGCCCGAAATAAGTCTTTAAACCCAACTTCTCAGGATGGATACACCTAAAATTGCCTTAGTTACCGGTGCCAATGCCGGAATAGGAAAAGAAACAGCCTTGGCCTTGGCCAAACAAGGTTTTCAAGTTTGGATGCTTTGCCGCGATGCCTCGAAAGGAGAAGAAGCAAGGGCTGACATCCAACAGCAAAGCCAAAACAAAAACATACAATTGCTTTTGGCTGATTTGTCGAACCAACAGCAAATTAGGCAGGTCATAGAAAACCTAAAAGCGCAAATCAGCCATTTGGATGTATTGGTGAACAATGCCGGTTTTATGGGATACCTACAACGCACCACCACCGCCGAGGGGATCGAAAGCACGGTGGCTGTCAATCATTTAGCGTATTTTTTGATTGCACACTTGTTGCTCGACAAGCTAAAGGCTGCCCCGCAAGGCCGTATTGTGAATGTGTCGTCGGTGATGCAGAAATTTGCCCGCCTTGATTTCGATAATTTGCAATTTGAAAAACGGTATAAGCCTATGCAGGCTTACTCGGTTACCAAGTTGATGAATGTGATATTTACCAAAACCTTGGCGCGGCGTTTGGCGCAGACAAGTGTAACGGTCAATTGTTTGGACCCTGGCACGGTCAACACCTACATCACAAAGACCTACTCGCGGTTTTTTAGGTTTCTGCACGATTTATCGCGGCCTTTTTTACTTACTCCTGCCCAAGGAGCCGACACATCTATTTATTTGGCTACCTCGCCGGAAGTTAGCAACCTATCGGGCGAATTTTTTTTCAAAAGGAAAAAGGCCAAAGT
>DMHB01000224.1 GCA_003449595.1 Microscillaceae bacterium
GTTAATGGAAAAGAAATGGGGAGGTTTTTTTTATTTTTACTTGAGAATACGCTGTCAATTCAGCCAAAAACCCTCAGAAATTGACACACAAATGTGGAGTAAGCTGCCTCAGCTGAATTGGTTTTGCTAACTTTGTACATCAACCCAAGATACACAACCCAATACTTATCCATTTTCAATATGCTTGTTCCTTTCGATACCCTTCCTACCCACGCCCAGGTGTGGATTTACCAAGCCAATCGCGCTTTGAGCGATGCTGAAACGACCATCGTAAACCAGACGCTTGGTGCTTTCTGCCAGACGTGGGACAGCCACCAACAGCCCGTTCAAGCCGGATTTGCTTTACTCCACAATCGTTTCATTGCCTTGGCTGCCAACGAAGAAATGACGACCGTAAGCGGTTGCGGCATCGACAAATCAGTAGCCCAAATGCGTGCCCTTGCTCAACAGCTACAAGTCGATTTTTTTGATAGAAGTCAGGTCGCTTTCTGGCAAAACGACACCGTACAAACGTATCTGCTGGCGCAATTGGCGCAAGCCATTGAAAAAGGCGCTATCACAGCCGAGTCGCTTGTGTTCAACAACCACCTCAAAACCTTAGGCGAATGGCAAAACCAATGGTTGCAGCCCGCGGCGCAGTCGTGGATGGCGCGCTATTTCAAACAACCCGCCTAAACCCTTGAAAAGCTTATTTTCTCTTTTTCCTAAACCTTCCGTAGGGTTTTGTAAAAGGGAAAAATTATCTTTGCGCCTGTTTCAAGGTATTTTTTGGGTTTCCGATATGATGAAAACATTACAAAACTTCGATTTCAAAGATAAAAGAGCCATTGTTCGGGTCGATTTCAATGTGCCACTCAACGAACAATACGCCATTACCGACTTCAACCGCATAGAAGCTACCTTGCCCACGCTTAAAAAAATCTTGCAAGACGGGGGCAGCTTGGTGCTGATGTCGCACTTGGGCAGACCCAAAGGAGGCTACCAAGAAAAATATTCGCTCAAGCATTTACTCCCCGACCTCAGCCGACTGTTGAACCGCACCGTGCAATTTGCCATCGATTGTGTAGGCGACGAAGCCTTGGCCAAAGCCCAAGCCCTTCGCCCGGGCGAAGTATTGCTGCTCGAAAATTTGCGCTTCCATCCCGAAGAAGAAAAAGGCGATCGCACCTTCGCCCAGCAATTGGCTGCCTTGGGTCAGGTTTATGTTAATGATGCCTTCGGAACCGCCCACCGTGCCCACGCTTCTACGGCTATCATCGCAGATTTCTTTACCGACAAAGTGTGTGGTTGGGTGATGCAAGCCGAGCTTGACAATGCCGACAAGGTATTGGGCAACGCTCAAAAACCTTATACAGCCATTATGGGTGGCGCCAAAATTTCGGATAAAATACTCATCATCGAGCGTTTGTTAGACAAAGTCGATAACCTCATCATTGGCGGCGGAATGGCCTATACCTTCTTCAAAGCCCAAGGAGGCAACATTGGCAACTCGTTGGTTGAGGCCGACAAATTAGACTTAACCCTTTCGCTCCTCGAAAAAGCCAAAAGCAAAGGCGTAAACTTGTTGCTACCCACCGATTCGCTCGCAGGCGATGCGTTTAAAAACGAAGCCAATACCTTGGAAGTCAACAATATGGCCATTCCGGAAGGCTATATGGGCTTAGACATTGGCGCGCAAGCTGCCCAACAGTTTAGCGACGTGATAGCACAATCGAAAACCATTTTGTGGAATGGTCCAATGGGCGTTTTCGAAATGCCTACCTTCGCCAAAGGTACTCACGCCATCGCGCAAGCAGTAGCCCAAGCCACTGCCCAAGGCGCTTTTTCTTTAATCGGTGGCGGCGATTCCGCAGCGGCTGTCAACCAATTGGGTTTTGGCGACCAAGTGTCTTACATCTCGACCGGTGGCGGTGCTTTGTTGGAATATATGGAAGGAAAAGTGCTGCCCGGCGTAGCGGCTTTGCAAGCTTGATGATCATTTGAAAAGTTTGTTCAATCATAATTGGGTTATTACTATGAAAATCAATAAACTTCAAATCATACTGGGTTGGCTTACTTCCCCACTTTTTTTGCTCATTTTTGGTACGCTGTTAGTCGTATTCGATATTTTGCAGCGCATTGCCCTCAATTTGTTTGGCTACCAAGTTCACAAAAGAGTGGTAGATGCCTTCCAAATATGCTTTATTACAGCACAGTATCTTTGTGGCACAACCATCCGTGTGGTCAATCTGAACAAAAATCCACTGCCCACCGATCGCCCTTTGATCATTGTGGGCAACCACCAAAGTTTGTTCGACATTCCTTACAGCATTTGGTTTCTGCGAAGACACCACGTCAAGTTCGTAGCTAAAAAAGAATTGGGCAAAGGTGTGCCTACTATTTCTTATAATTTGAGATATGGCGGCTCGGTGCTTATCGACCGCAAAGACAATGTGCAGGCCTTGGGTGAAATCGCCAAACTGGGGCAATACATCGAAAAACACAACCGCGCCGCTTTGATTTATCCCGAAGGCACGCGCTCGCGCACAGGCGTGTTGAAGCCTTTCAAACCAGCCGGACTGATTACACTGATTCAAAATGCCCCTTCGGCTTTGGTATTGCCCGTAACCATCGAAAACTCTTGGAAATTGACCTATTATGGCTTTTTTCCGATTCCATTTGGCGTAGCTTGTACTTACACAATGCTCGAAGTCATTGATCCCCAAGAACTTAGCCCTGAAGAGGTGGTCAATCAATGCGAAATAGCCATCCGCAAAGCACTCAAGCAAGAACAGCCTGCCGGTACGCCTACTTCGGCATAGGTCGGGCTGCCCATTGTATCTGAACTTGGGCTATTTCCTCTTGGTTGTCTTTCAGCAGCCTGTGAAGCGAAGTGATTTGCTCGGGGTCGATTGCCACTTGGCTATGAATGGTTTCGCCATAGAGCGCTTCATTGCGAAAAGCAATATCTACTCGTTTGGCTTGGTTGGCACGAAGCCAAGTTTCGGGCAAAGCTTCAATAGCCCAGTTGAGAAACTGCACGTTGTTGGCGTGTTGGTTCTGATCCAAGTCGAACCACCGTACCTGAAACGTGCGGCTATGTGTGATTTGCCCTATTTTAGGAATTTTCCCTTTCGGGGAAGGCATTAGCGGTTGGGCAGTCAAAGGCATCTGTTTGATAAAATCGGGAATGGGCACGATGCCCCGTTTGGCAAAATCGATGACAGCCCAAACCGAAGTGGCCTGCAAACAAACGGAGTCGGTGTGGGCTTGCTTGAGCAAAAAATCGCGGTACAAGTAGTATTTGTCAAACCCTGTGGGGAAAGTGTCTAACTGCACCGTATCATACGCTTGGGGCATTTCAAAAACTTGAATTTGCATCCGTGTCAACACCCAGCCCAAGCCTTTGGCAATCAGATCGGCTACCGATATGCCCAAGTCCATCTCGATAACGTGCCTGCCTGCTGCCTCTTGCAAATAATTGGCTATTTGTGTAAGGGTTGCCTCGTGGTAGAGATCCGACTCATAGCTTCTGATGTGGATGATTTGAGAGAAAATAGATCGATCCATAGGTTTTTTATAAATTTGAGGTCGGTTAACATTTAACATACCAATATCTTTGAAAGCAATCTCTCAACGCATTAGCCAAATACTTTTAGTTCTTGGCATAGCATTTTTTAGTTTCTTTTTTTGGGCCAAAAGCCACACCCTTGCGTCAGACCAATGGTTTACCCTCAAAAAGTATCAGTTTGAAAAGCGAACAAATGCGCCTGATAGTGTTTTTAGTATCATTTCCTACAACATTGGCTACCTTTCGGGGATGAGCAACAACTTGGCAGTACCACTGACCCGCGAAGCATTGCTTTCAAATTTGACGAAAGTTGTCGAAACTTGGCAAAAATTACAACCCGATTTAGTCGCTTATCAAGAAATAGACTTCGACGGCAAACGCGCCTTTCACCTCAACCAGTCTGACACCCTTGCAAAAGCCGTTGGTTTTCCTTTTGCCTTAGATGCTGTAAACTGGGACAAACGCTACCTACCCTTTCCGTTTGCCCTCAATCTTGCACTCCATTATGGCCGAATTCTTTCGGGGCAAACCCTTCACAGCCGGTTTGAATTAACACCCTTAGAACGAAAAGAGCTTCAGCGCATCAAAACTTACAATTTTTTTTACGATGCTTTTTACATCGATCGACTGGCTATGGTAGCCAAAGTGCAAATCCAACAGCGAAGTTTAATCATAATCAATGTTCATTTAGAAGCGTTTGATCGTCCTACACGTCTTGCACAAGTCAAAGAAGTGTTGGCGTTGTTTCGAGCTTATGCAAAAATTTACCCTGTCATTTTATTAGGCGATTTCAACGCGCACGCCCCTACCAAAGCCTACCGCCAGTCGAAAGACTATGAACCCACCATCGATTTGTTGCTTAATGAGCCTAATTTGAAAGCAGCTTGCCCCCCAGAAAACTTCAGCCAAAAAGGCTTTTTTACGTACTCTTCGGCTAACCCAGCCGAACATATCGACTATATTTTCTATACGCCAGCCACCATTGAAATCATAGATTATAAAACCCTCACAGAAGTTGGCACTGCTTCTGATCATTTACCGGTATGGGCTAAATGGAAATTCAAAAATTAATGCTTAATTTAACAGCTTATTGAGTAACAGGTGTGAAAAAAGCGCATACATATCATTGGTTGGCATTTCTTTGTCTGAGCATAGGCATTGGAGTTTTTACCCCTTTGCAAGTCTTGGCACAAGCTACCCAAGCACCCAAAGCACAAAAAGGGTGGTTAGACCTGCGCCAGTGGGACTTTGAAAAAAACCCCGCCATCCGCCTCGACGGGGAATGGCTATTTTATTTAGGCGCTTTTCTCAATGGTCGAGATTTCGATACCATCCGAAAACCTTCTTATTTGCAAGTCCCCCTGCCCGGGTGGGAAGGGCAAACCTATGCCGGAAACCAAAAACTGCCCAAACACGGATTCGGCACCTATCAATTGAAGGTAATTTTGCCACCTACTCGCCCACGTCTGGCTATCAAAACTCCTGATCAGGGAACGGCTTTCAAAGTTTTCATCAATAATCAATTGATACACAGTATTGGGCTAATCGGTACAAGCCCCGAGTTGACCACCCCTTCGGCGCGGGGTTCTTTCATCAATTTTTTGCCTAATTCAGACACCCTAACCATTGACATACAGATTGCTAATTTTCATCATCGAAAAAGCGGGATATGGCTTAGCATCAGCTTAGGCGAAGAAGACAACATCCGCAAAGCCTCGCAGTGGTTGCTGATTGTCAACGTATTTACTTTGGGTTGCTTGTTGATAATGGGGTTTTACCAACTCTTGATCTTTGTCATTCGCCCACAAGACAAATCAAGCCTATATTTTAGTTTGCTTAGCTTTTTCATCGCATTAAGACTGACCACCACCGGCGAAAATTTTTTAGCTAATACCTTTACTTGGCTGCCTTGGATATGGGAATTAAGAATGGAGTACATCTCGTTTTATATGCTTACGGTTTATATCATTTTATTCATCAAGCATATATTTCCAGATGAAATGAATCGTTCTATCTGCAAGTTTTTTGAATGGGCAGGTTATTTGTTCACTGCTGCCACGCTTGTAGTCAGTGCCAACATCTTCTCTTATTTTGTATTTCCTTATTACTTTTTTATTGTATTTGCTTGTTTTTATATTCTATGGGCAGTGTCTTTGGCTCTATACCGTCGCCGTTCAGGGAGTATTATCTTTTTAATTGGGACTTTGGTATTGAGTTTTACAGCCATCAACGACGTGTTGTATAATGCCTTGATCATCAATACGATGAACCTAAGCCCATTTGGGTTTGTAACAGCTGTGTTTGCACAAGCCAGTATTCTCTCCATTCGTTCTACCCGTGCTTTCAGACAAGTACAAAATCTTTCAGATGAATTAAGCCAAGTCAATCAAAACTTAGAAAACACCATAGCCTCTCGTACCCTTGAATTAGAAAACAAGAACAAAGAACTTTCTACTACGGTCAACAAACTCAATTATACCTTAGACTTACTCAAAGAACAAGCCGAACGAATTCGAGAAAATAACCAGGATATGCGCGCTAGTATATCCTATGGCAAACGTATTCAAGAAGCGATGTTGGCAAGTCCCCAAATCATTCGTGAGGCACTTCCCGACCTGTTTATTTTTTTTAAACCTCGCGAAATCGTGAGTGGAGATTTTTATTGGTTTGCCCAAAAGCCTTACAAAGCCATCATTGCAGCCATTGATTGCACAGGGCACGGCATCCCCGGAGCTTTTATGAGCCTCATAGCCAATAATTTATTAAATGATATTGTGCTCATTCAAAATATTACTGAGCCTAATAAGATTTTGGACGAACTTCGCGCGGGCATCCAAAAATCACTGCGTCAACGCGAAACCAATAACCAAGATGGGATGGATATAGCGCTTTGCAGCATCGATCAATTTACCCCCGAAGCGATAGAAGTAATGGGCGCGCCCAAGCTGAAATATGCAGGGTCTAACAATCCTTTACTTTACATCCAAAATGATGAAGTAAGAATCATTGAAGGGGATAAACTAATTATTGGTGGGTTCAACAATTACATCAGCCAAACACATTTCAACCTTTATGAAGTCGATATTTCTAAATCGACCACCT
>DMHB01000335.1 GCA_003449595.1 Microscillaceae bacterium
TTGGTTGCTTTTGGTAAACAACAGCGCCATTTTTATATTTTCCTGCACCTTAGGGCCAAAGCCTTTGAGGGCTTGAATTTGGTCATTCTCGCAGGCTTGCAACAGTTGATCTGCATTTTCAATGCCTAACTCTTGCCAAAGTACTCGCAGTTTTTTTGTACCCAACCCTTTGATATTCAATAATTCTACCAAAGAGGCAGGCGTTTGGGCAAGAAGTTCATCCAGTTGTTTGAATGAGCCTACTTGCGCCAGACTATATATTTTCTCGGCGATGGCCTTTCCTACCCCTTGCAGTTTGCTTAACTGCTCTATGGAAAGATTTACCAAGGGTTCACTTATTTTTTCCAAGTGAAAAATAGCCGTATGGTAGGCTTTGGATTTGAACTCATTTTCGCCGTGCAATTCAAGCAAGGCAGCTTGCAAGGCTAATTTTTTAAGAATGATCTCGTTTTCCACAATTATGTTATTTTTAGGGTATCACTCGCCGTTATAATCCGTCAATGCCTCGTCATCTTCGGGATAAGGAATGAATACAAAGTTGGTAAATCCTTCGTCTAACACACAAAGGCAGCAGAACTCGTCGGGGTTTTTATAGGCTTGTTTGAAACTTTCTACTTCTTTGAGCCATCCTCTTTGGTAAAAGTCTTCGACAAACGACAACATATAATGCCAGTCAACTTTGTGTTGGGCGGGTGTAAGTAGGCTTTGCAAGCCGGGAACGGCCTGTTTGCTCAATATAAAAAGTGGGAAGTCGGAAATATGGCGTGCACGCACTTGATAAGAAGCTTCGAAAAGAAAGCGACTTACTTTCACAAAATCTTGGGTGATTGTACCTAAATATTTACCTCTTTGGGCTAATTCAGGATCGTTGTCCATAGTTTTTGCCCAAAATTAGCAAAACTTGGCCAAAAGTTACCATACAGAGTTAACCTTCATTATTTTGAAGCAATACAGAAGTGCGACGAATGGCGTCGGCATTGGCCAAATCGACCATTCCGAATCCTTTATGGGACAGGGCGCCTAAGCCTGAAATGAAAATGAACTCCTGCACTTCGCGGGCGGCATACAAGGTGAACGGCAGGGTATAGCCCCTTACTTCGAGGCGTTGTCCCCCTTCTTGTATGGTATAAATGCGCGCAAATTTTTTGTCGTCGTCTTTTATTTTTTTTAGGTAATTTTTATCCGGGGCAATTTGGAATTTGTAGAAAGAAGCTATCTGTTCCTTTGAGTAATTGCCTGTTTTTTCCATCTTAAGCAAAGTATTTTCATACAGTAAGTCAGAAAAATCGTCAGATTGTGGAGGAACAAATTTCTTATTTTGGTAAATATCTACTTTCGGATCGGTAAGTATAATGGGCGATAGACATACATATTTGACAACCTCGTTGAGCTTGGGCAGATGCTCTTCTTCTACGTATTCGGGTTTTAGTATCAGCGAACCCACTTGGACTTCGGTTTGAGAGAACAAATTTCTGAGAAAAGCCTGTACAAATTCGGTTCGGCTACTTGCAAAAACCAGGGTAACTTTGGAAGAATAAAAATGAAGTCCCTTCCTGCTTATTTTTGTTTGACCTTTTAACCCTGAGAAATTATAATCCATAAAATGGTGGTATAATTCTCCCTGCATATTCACCAGTTCTCTGGTCAATTGCGCTAAAAGGTGCTGATGATGAAAAGGAACGAAGCCACCTTTGTTCTGTAATGAAAATACAATTCTAATACGCAAGGGTAAAAGTTTTTATAATTGTGATGAGTATTCTTTGAAGTCCAACAACGTGTTTCTACAAATGTTTAAGGCAATATCCTTAATTTTAAATTTTAAATTGAATTTTATAGCTAAAAGTAACAAGTTAAAATTATCATTTTTTTAATTTGTTTCCAAGTAGTTCTATAAATTTTGCCATTTTTTCGATGTTCTTTTTTGATTATTTGCTTCATTGTGCTTGATAGTATGTCTATAGTTCAAAAAAATACTTTTTATTCTAACTCAGTATGTTTTTTATATTTTGTTTTGCAATTTCAAATCCTCAACTACTATCATTACACTACTTTATCTTTTACGACTTATGGCCAATCCTAATTTAAAAAGTCCTTTAACTGCCATTCTTTCAGGTGTGGGCGAGATTTTCCGGCAAGGAGAAACCATCACCCCGTTACCGCCTTCCTTTCGGCTCGACGGAAAACAATGTCTAATTACCGGAGCAAACTCGGGTTTGGGTTTTGCATTGGCCGTCGATTTGGCTAAGAGAGGTGCCAAGGTTTGGATGGCCTGTCGCCGTCAAATTCCGGAAGCAGGCAACCAAGTAGCTAAAATTTCGGGTTCTAACTTAGTAGAAATGATACATTTAGATTTGATCGACTTGGCTTCTGTAGATCGTTGCTGCGAAGAGTTAAAGGCTAAAAATGTGCAAATCGATCTACTATTCAATAATGCTGCGGCTGCCTTGCCCGCCTCGCGATTTACAAAGCAAGGCTTGGAAGAAATGTGCCAGGTGAATTATTTGGCAATGTTTTACCTGACCAACCAGCTTCTGGAAAAGGGGATCATTCCTAATCAAACTTATGCACAAAACGGCCTTGTAGAGCCAAACGAGGTGCCTCGTATCATTTTTATATCTTCCGATACCCACCGCTCGTCTAAAGATATCGATATTGATGCTTTGGGTTATGAAACGTATGACTTCAGAACTGCTGTTCAGTTTTATGGCTATTATAAAATAGTGATGAATACTTATGCCTCAGAACTGGCACAGCGCTTACGTACAGCAGAAAAAATAGATGTATCGGTGCATACCATTTGTCCGGGGCCGGTCAACACCAATATTATCAAAGAAGCTCCTTGGTTGGTAAGGATGCTGATGAAATTACTGTTTTTATTGTTTTTCAGAAGCCCAAGCAAAGCAGCCAAGCCGGTTGTTTATTTAGCAGCAGCGCCCGAGTTGAATCAGCAAACCGATCGGTATTTGCACTATATCACCAAAAAAGCAATGGATGAGCGTTGCAAAAACCCTGAAATACGCCAAAAACTGTGGGAAAAATCGAGTGCTTTGTTGGCAGCAGCCTTTGCCAAAAAAGCATAGCCAAGGTTTTGGGCTATTTCCCCGATAAAATTTGTGGTAACCAAGTGGCAATTTTAGGAAATATGACAATTAAAATAACCAGCAGCAATTGAATGATTACAAAAGGTATAATTCCTTTGTACAGATGGGTTGTTTTTACCTCCGGAGGTGCTACCCCTTTCAAGTAAAATAGCGCAAAACCAAAAGGAGGAGTTAGAAAAGAGGTTTGCAAATTGATGGCCATCAAAATTCCAATCCAAAGCATGTCTAATTTCATAGCTACAAAAGTAGGCACTACTACAGGGACTATGATGAACACGATTTCGATAAAGTCGATGAAAAATCCTGCTACGAACATAATCAACATCACCAAGGCCAAAAAGGCATAGGGGCTTAGCTGGGCTGTTTCAATGAGGTGGATAATGTAGTCGTCGCCCTTAAGCCCTCTGAAAATCAGAGAAAAGCTTGTTGCCCCGACCAGAATAATAAATACCATAGTCGTGATGTGGGTGGTTTCTTGCATCACCTCTTGCAAGACCTTGAAGCTGAGTTTTCCTTGAGCCAAGGTCATCAAGCTGGCTCCCAGCGCACCGATGGCAGCCGCTTCGGTTGGCGAAGCAATGCCAAAAAATATAGATCCTAATACGCTGACTATCAGTATGGTAGGTAAAAAGAAAGCAATAAAAACTTTTCGCCAAAGCCCTTTCGCCCGAAAGGCTTTCAACTCGGCTGCCGGAATAGGAGGCGCCATCGTTGGAAAGAGCAAGGCAAAAATGATGATGTATAAAAGGTATAAGGCTACCAGCCCGAAACCGGGTACAAAAGCAGCACTGAATAACTTACCGACAGGCACATTGAGCACACTTCCCAACAACACCAAAACCACACTTGGTGGAATGATTTGCCCCAATGTGCCCGAAGCCGCAATGGTGCCGGTGGCCAGTCCTACATCATAGCCCCGTCTTAGCATAGTAGGGAGGCTAATCAACCCCATAGTAATTACGGTAGCTCCGACAACCCCTGTTGAAGCGGCCAACAAAGCCCCCACCAAGACAACAGAAACAGCCAATCCACCGCGCAAACTGCCCAATAACATCGCCATAGTATCTAATAAGCGTTCTGCAATACCCGATTTTTCGAGCATTATTCCCATATACACAAACAAAGGAACGGCCAGCAAGACATAATTATTCATAATGCCATAAATGCGAAGCGCCAAGAGGTAAAAAAAATCTATGTCAAAGAAAATTAGGCCAAACAACACCGAAAACCCACCTAAGGTAAAGGCCACAGGGAAGCCAAACAGAATAAGTCCGAAAATCAGGACAAAAAATAAAATGGCTAATGCTCCACTTTCCATATATATTTAAGAAGCTTGTTTGATAGTAAGATAAGCACGAAGCCCGAAAGCAAAAGACTGAAACAATAAGAATAAAAATCCGATAGGAATGACGGCTTTGATTAAATACCGCGCTGGTAAGCCTCCAGCATCAGGAGAAGACTCATTGTAGTTGAACGATACCAAAGTATATTTATAAGCACCATAAATTACTACCAAACAAAAGGGTATCAGAAAAATCAGGGTGCCCACCAAGTCAATCCAAGCTTGTTGCTGAGGCGACATTCTGGCGTAGAACACATCTACTCGCACGTGTTTATCATGTTTGAGCGTGTAGCCGGCAGCCATCAGGAAAATAATCGAAAATAAGTACCACTCCATTTCGAGCATTGCTGCAGTTGAGGTTTTAAACACATAACGCTGGCTCACATCCCAACAAATGATGAGTACCAACGCTGTAGTAAGCCAGGCTATCTGTTTTCCTACCCATTCGCTTATCTTTTCGATAAAACAACAAAATTTGACTATTCTATTCATAAATAATACTTTATAAGGAGAAAAATCATAGATTGATAATCAGCTACTTAGGCGCTATTTCGGCACTTGGTTGGGATTATTGCCTAATTTTTGATAATTGCATAAACCATGGCACAAGTCTATGAGCTTTCATGCAAACAACCATCAAATACTTCTATATTCCTATTCCCACTTATTTTTCA
>DMHB01000463.1 GCA_003449595.1 Microscillaceae bacterium
ATAGAAAATATTTCTTCGCGCTCATCCCGAAAGGAAGGCAAATTGGCTATGAGCATATCATCAAAAGACAGCACACTGTCATAGCGGCTGAGATCGCGGTTGTAGTAAGGTTTGGTAAAATGAAAAGGGAAAACCTTGTAGCAAATCAAAATTGAGTCGCTGAAAGAAGTGCTGAACTGAATTTTGTTGGTTTGAATATCATACAAAACCCTCAGCGTGGTGTCGTTCTTATAAGTGAACTGAAAACTGCCGGGTCTTAGTGTAAGGCTATCTAATGAAAAAAGTCCTTCTTGATAACGCACCCATTTGCAACGAGCAGTCGTTTGCGCTTTTGCGTAGTTTGGTATCAAACCTATGCCGATCAACCCAATAAGGCAAATACCAACCCTGTGCATAAATTTAGCGCCCTCAAATTTACTACTCAATCAAAGGAATTTCTACATAAAAGCTTGTGCCTACCTCGGGCACCGTATCGAACCAAATTCTGCCTCCGGCGTGCTCAACTCCCCTTTTGGCTACCGCCAGACCAATGCCAGAGCCTTCTTCTTTGGTGGTAAAGTTGGGCACAAATATTTTTTCGCGCAGGGCTTCATCAATTCCCAATCCATTGTCCTTAACTTCTATGAATACGTTTTTATCGACTTGGGCAAGTTTGATGCTTACTTCCGGACTTCGGTCTCGGGGCACCGCCTGTATTGCATTGAGAATCAAATTGGTAAAAATTCGTCCCATTAGTTTGGCATCTCCCCGAACAAAAAACTTGCCCTTACTAATGTCGCTCCTGAAACTCACGTCTTTGTTGCTCTTGTAAAGGTTTTCAGTTTCTCGCAATACAGCGGCCACATCGAAACGTTCGCTGATTGGAATCGGCATTTTGGCGAAAGCCGAAAACGAAGTGGCAATATCATCCAAAATGTCAATCTGGGTCAGGAGGCTTTCAACCGGACGTTCAAAAAGATGCTGTACTTCATCGTTCTGTTGTTGTAGCCTCATCTGCAACGATTGCAGTGTAAGCTTCATAGGCGTTAGCGGGTTTTTTATTTCGTGGGCTACTTGTTTGGCCATTTCGCGCCAAGCGGTTTCTTTCTGATTTTGAGCTTCTGTGGCCCTGCTTTCCTCCAATTTGACCAACATCCGGTTATACTCGCCAACCAAAGTACCTATCTCGTCAGGTGTGTCCCATACCAAGGGTTCGTTGCGCTTGCTAAAGGTTGTGTTGCTCATTTTTTGTCTTAACAAATAAAGTGGCTGCGTAATCGCCTGTCCCACTATCTGTGAAAATAGCATCAGCAAAATCAAAACAAAAGCAAAAACCCCTACTACTACATTGAAAACGTGTGCTATTTGTCGGTTCAAATCCTGTTGCGAATCGAAAAAAGGCACTTGCAAAACTCCCAAAGGTTTGGCTTTCTCAAGTCCATACAGTGGCACATAAACCGCTCTGTAAGCCAAATTGCCAATTTGCTCGGCTTGTACCAAAAACTTGCGCTGCCCTTGGACCATCGTATATGCCTGTGGGTGAATCCAAGGCGCTAAAAAACCATTCTGATAAAATATGGCTTCTTGACTTGACACCACCAACTTCCCTTGGGCATCAAAAATATTGAGATCCAACGATTGATAATTGGCCAATTGCTTGACTGCTTCTTCAAAATAAGGCTCTGAAAGCTCTTTTTTATGCCACATTTCTACATAAGTAAGCAAATCTTTGCCCGATTTTTCAGCCCGCTGCATCATATCGCGCGCTTGATCTTGCTGATAGTTTGTAACCAACACACTCAGCATACTCACTAAAGTCAAAATAAGGGGCAGAAAGAAAGCTACATTGAAGTAAAACTGAATACGGGCTGCGTAACTGGCTTTTTGTGGCGATAGGGCGGCAACCCAGAACTGTTGTCTTTTATGAATAAATAGGGTAGAAAACAAGGCTGTTATCAAAAAGAAAAAGGCGAAATGGGCATACCAATCAGCCCACCACACCACAGGAGCAGCCAGTACAATACTTTTGCCTGTTTGGCTTTCCACCATCAGTAGTTGAAATCCGCTTTGCGATATTCCCGACTTAGCCAATTGAGGATTTTTGAGCAAACTTTTGTCAAATTGATTTACAAAACCATAGTCGCCATATTCATAAATAAGCCTCTCCTTATCAAAAAAGGCATAACTATACGATTGGCTCATTGGATCGAAATTGTTTTTCTGCTCTGAGAGCAACAATGGAAAAACATTGCCGGCCAAATCGCGCTTCTGTTTGAGATCTAATACGATATAGCCCAAATTTTTGCCCTTTTGTTGGAAGGGTAAAAAACAAATATACCTTCTTATGGGGTTTAAACTCAGCTCGTGAATGAAATAAATGAGCGGGTTATCGGTTTCATACCAAACCCGTTTATACTGTTTCTCTAATTCTTTATAATTGCTTCTTCCTTCTTTTTCTGTATTCTCGCCGTCCGGGTCGAAAACAGAAACTGTAAGAAGATAATTTTCTAAATGGTTGCCTACAGATGCTTTTTGCAGGATTTGCTGGATAATTTTTTTGGACAACAGCGGCTGCCCCCATTGCCCTATTAGGGTGGTGTCGGTGGGAAGTAGTTGTAAAATGGTAGCAAGTTGTTTTTCGGCCAATTTATCGTTCTCCGTATCAAACTGCTGTGCATATTGTTTGAGGGCTTTGGTTGTTTTCCGGCTTATGTCAACGCTCACGGCGATGGCCAGCAGCCAAGTTAAGCACAGGGCACCGCCCAATAGGTACATCACAGCCGAAAACTTAGGCAGTCCTATGCCCTTGGGTAGTCTGAACCACAACATTGCCCAAAGTCCCACGACCACCAAGCAGACACCTATTTGAAAAGGAAGAATCAACCCTCGAAAGTACCAACCAATGAACAATAGCAGAAAAAGCCACCAAAAATGCCTCCGCCACGCGAATTTAATTTCGATTACCAACAGAAGTCTTGTAAAACAATGGCTTGCATAAAGCATAATAAATGTCCAGACTAAGAGTGAAAGGACTACTATGATTTTCTCAGGCAATAGTTGTAAATCTTGCCTGAGATTCAAGGGATAGCGAAGTAGATCTAACAAAACCTGAGTACCTTCCCAATAAATTACCAAAAGTCCGGCTACAATACATAACAACAAAAAAGTAACTATTTGAGGCGATTTGCGCCCCCATAAATAAATGGTTTTATAAAAATTGGTGAAAGGGAAAAATCTAAAGACACGCCACATAATAAACCCCAAACCTCCAAAATTTAGCACAGCATCTCCCAAAGAGGGTGCAAACCATTGATGGGGTTGTACGATGTCAAAAAAGGGAATTGCAAACCAAGCTTGGGGCAGTTGTAACTGTTGTAAAGTGATACGACCTCCAAACCAATAAAAAATAGACAATAAAAATACCCAGTCGTATGCAATCCGAAGACTGTGCTGCATCAAATCTATGCTAATAACCAAACCCCAAATTAATGCTAAGATCACGACCGATAAAAACAGAAGCACTTCAGGCTTAGCAGGTATTTTGGCATCTAATAACGTAACTCTAAACAAGTCCTTTTTTTGTACATCTTGAATTAGACTGCCTTTGTCAGTCTGTTGAGGAGGTGCTACTTCTGCAACCTTAATTCCTTCAAAAATATCTTTGTCAAAATAGGGCGTAAGATACTGATTATCAATAGGATACTTTCGCCAAAGCTGCACTACTTGCAAGGCGATCCATGTTTTATCTTGTAAAGTGCGTTGCGTTCTGAAGAGCAAATAAACACTGCTCTTTCTTTCGATAACTTTATAGACAAAGCTTTCTTTAGCATCCTGCCACTCAGGGATAAAATCTTGACTGGACCAAAAGTGCAAATTAGAGCCTTTGTAAACAATTAGATAACCATCAATCTGTCGAGAGAAAGATAGGAGTTCGGCAAATGAAGGTTGTTTTGCTAAGAATTGGTTAACAGTACTTTGTTGGCTTTGCAATCGACTAAGTTTATCCCACGTCTTTTGCTGAACCAGTCGGAAACCTTTCTGTTTAATCTGCAAGGTGGGAAGCAAAAAACCTACATAAAGTGCTATGCCTATAAGCACCAAAGAGGCAAAAACCCAAAGGTTAAGCCTCCTGTATGACTTGGTTATTTTCAATAGAGTGATGTTTTGAACCGTATCAAAAATAAATATTTTTTGTGGATAATGGTAATATTAGCCAAATATTCGGCCTCTATTTTCCTGAAAAGCTCACTCTTTTTTTATGTCTCAAACTATTCTTATACCAAAAATAAGCTACTAAAACAAAAGCAATGTAAGGCATCGAAGCCAAATACAAAATACCCATGTTCAGTCCTTGCGCTAAGTTACTACCATTGCTGATGTTATTTTCTACGGCAGCCTTGCACATAGCACACTGCGCATAAGCAGAAAAACTGAGCCCGTTCAATACAATGGCAAGTATAGTAAAAGTTTTGAAAAGCTTTCGGAGCATCATAGTACAGTAAATTTCGACAAATTATGGTTGATAATAAGGGCTGATCATCCAATATACCACCACACCGGAAGAAGCCACATAAGCCCAAATTGGATAAGCCCATTTTACTATACGTTTGTGGCGTTCAATTTGATTTGTCAAAGCAAAAAATAAGGCCAACAATACAAAAGGAACTACTACAATGGCCAACAAGATATGAGTGATGAGTATGAAGAAATAAGCATAGCGTAGCACTCCTACTCCTCCGAAAGAGGTATGCTCTGCGTTATTATGATAAACTACGTAAGAAACCAAAAAAATCGAAGATAATACGAAGGCGGTCATCATCAACATCCTATGCACACGGATGTTCTTCTGCTTTATCTGCCAATATCCCAACAAGAGACAGCAAAAAGTGGCTGAATTGAGAACTGCATTGATATGTGGCAATATAGACACGTTTAATCCTTCGATTCGTGTAATTTTTGGGCCATAAAACAGAAAAGCCACTACTGCAACAATGACTATTGAAACGCCTACAATAAGATTGATGGCTAATTTATTTTGCTTATCAATTGCTATATTTTCCATAGTTATCAATTGGTATTTTCGGTTAACAGGATATTCATTTCTAAGATTAACTTATCTACGGCCTCTTTGTTTATCCCCTCGTAGTAACCCCTCACCCTACCTTGCGCATCTATCAATATAAAATTCAATGCGTGGAAAAAATCAGGATTCACTGTGTCTGTTTCTTCCCCTGCATTGACTTTAAAACCTTCGAAAGCTAACTTATAGATGGCTGTCTTATCACCTGTCAAAAAAAACCATTGGCCGGGATTTGCCTTGTATTTTTGGGCATACCGTTGAAGTATATCAGGTTGGTCAAATGTTGGGTCAACGCTAATGGATAGAATTTTCACTTTAGGGTTGTCTTTGAATATTTCTTGGACTCGCTTTAGCTCATTTGACATTCGGGGGCAAAAATCAGGGTTGCCACAACGTGTAAAGAAAAAATCAACCACATAAATCTTTCCTCCTAACTGTTTGCTGTCAAAAGTGTTGCCTTGTTGGTCAGTTAGTGAGAAAGCCGGAATGGTATGATAAACAGTGTCGGCTACTTTTCGGCCATTTGTATCCTTATACTTTACATCGACAGGATAATAAATGGGCAATTTATATTGATTACGCCCGAAAAACTGCAAAAATAGAAAAACAAAAATAGGGCATACAATTAAAATCAATAGTATGCCCAGCTTATATTTTTTCAACATTTACATGGAGTTATTGCTGAAGTCGAAATAAGGTATTGGCTTATTTAACATAGAAAATGGTGCCACCTTCAGCTAACAGCGCAATGAGCAACCAAGCTACGAAAATCATAGGAAGTAAAATAGACCAAACCAATACTTTTACTTCTCCCTTCAAGTGCATAAACTCTGCTACAATAAAGAAAGCTTTGGCAATGGTCAGAATAACAAATATCCCTACACGAAAAAGACTATGTGGCATTGCAAAAGCAATCACAAATTCAAGTGCTGTAAGCCCTAACAATACCCAGAAGGTTCTCCAAATAAGCCCAGTATTAGGTTTAGGGATTTCGCCCGGAGCTAAATTATGATGAGAAGTTGCCATAAAGATTATAACAAATTAAAGTTTAAACCAAGTAAAAGAAAGTAAATACAAACACCCAAACAAGATCTACAAAGTGCCAATACAGACCAACTTTTTCAACCATTTCATAGGGCTGAGCGCCAGGGTCAAGTGCGCGACCTGGTCTGTCATAAATACCCATAGCTGTATTATAGAAAATAAGCACATTGAGCATTACCCCACTGAATACGTGAAAGCCGTGAAAACCAGTAATAAAGAAAAATAAATCAGCGAAAGCAGGTGGCCCATATTGATTTTGAATCAAATTTGCGCCATAAATAACGTTGCCATAAATATCTTTAGCACCACCGCCATC
This sequence comes from Microscillaceae bacterium, assembly GCA_003449595.1. Taxonomy (GTDB): domain Bacteria; phylum Bacteroidota; class Bacteroidia; order Cytophagales; family Microscillaceae; genus UBA8158. The sequence continues at coordinate 6,420 of DMHB01000463.1, forward strand.
AGTGCCGTGAATGAAGTGAGTCCACTCCCAAGCTTGGCTGCCCAAGAACGCAAATCCACCAACGATAGTCCAAAGCATCCACTTTTCTACATCCTTTCTATCCATCCGATGACCAGCTTCCACAGCGAGCACCATGGTTACACTACTCATAATCAAGATGAAGGTCATAATTCCTACAAATACCAATGGCAATGACATACCGTGTAAAAAAGGCATTGCATCGAATACCTTTTCAGGAATTGGCCAATAATCTAATGAAAAACTGAACTTCTCTGCTGTTCCACTATAAGCAGGGTGGCTATAACGGATAAGACCATAAGTAATTAGTAAAGATGAGAATGAAAAAGCATCTGATAGTAAAAAAAACCACATCATTAACTTTCCCCAGCTGGCTTTGAGTGGCTCGTTACCGCCATCCCAAATGCTTCCTTTGGTTACTTTGTCAGGTGTTGCTACTGTTGCCATA
>DMHB01000274.1 GCA_003449595.1 Microscillaceae bacterium
AAATCAACAAAGCCTTGCAAATACTGGAGGAGGAGAAAAAGGAAAAAGTAATCAGGCAACATCAATTTCAAAAACAATTCAGGGTTTGGGCCAAATGGATAGTGGCTGCATTGGTTTGTGGTGCTATTTACTATTATTTTTCAAGACCCGTTCCTCCTTTCAAAGGTGTGGCCAAAGTTAATCTTTCCACTGTAATTGATACACAAACCAACTTAGCAGAAAATGAGGTCGAAAAAGTCGAATTGTTTAAACACAATAAATTGTATGCCTATATCAAATTGATGGATGCACAATATGGCCATACCATCAAGTGGGAGTTGTATAGCCCGGGCGGGCATCTCAACGACAAGCAATCGCTGAAAATGCCTAATTCTCCAAAAGAGATTTGGACAGGGTTCGCCACGTTCAACTTTCCTATCAATACCAAATTAGGTGATTGGAAAGTGGTCATTTATGCCGACTCAAAACCCATTGCAGAACGTGTTTTTAAAGTAGAATGGGGCAATGTAAAAGTGTCGATGGCCGGAGGTTTGGATAGGAACAAGAAGCCAATCAACATCAGCGATGAATTTTCAAAAACCAATACCAGTGCGATTTATTGCTATTTGGATTGGGAACTGCTGTCGCGCAAAGCAGAAATCAAATGGCGCTGGAAAGACAGCAAAGGCAATTTAATAAATGAAGAAACCTTCAAACTGACTCCTTCCGGCACGGGTGGCTATTGGGCTTATGATGATTTCCCAATCAAAGACTTGGCCGCAGGTAAATATACGGTCGAGGTGTGGATAGAAAATATCAAATTTACTGAGAAAGACTTCTTAATTCGGTAATTTTTTTCTTTCCTACGAACATTTGTCGATACATCGCCTGCTTGGGCTGGCTTTGACTACCAACTAAACTATTCTATTGATGCGCTATTGAGCTTTTCAAACCCCAACTACCTTTTGGTGAAGCATTTTAGTTTATATTTTTGGATAGCCACTTGTTTAGCAAGCATAGTTACGGGTTTGTTAGGTTTTTTGCTTTTGTGGGAGGTAGCGCCTTGGCTGAAGTTCTGTGCAATCACGCTGCAAATAACGGTTTTGTATGTGGCTTGTTTATTGGTACTCAAACACCAATCTCCCGGCTCGTCGTCTGATAAGCCCCTTGAAGAGAAGATAGCTGCCGATTTTTTTGAACAGATGGTTCAAACCAGTAAAAACTGTTTTTTTGCCATTGCACCCGATCACGACTTTCGCTTTTTTTACCTTAACGAAGCTGCTGCCGACCATTTTGAAGAGCCTTTGGAAGTCGTAAAACATTATTCTATTCGCGACTATGATAGAAGCTATGATGCGGCAAAAGAAAAAGTAAAATTTGCTAAACTCAAAGAAATAGGTTTTGTAAGTTTTGAGACAAAACACTATTTAAAAAATGGCAAAATTAAAAATGTGCTGATTACCAGCAGCTATTTTGTGCATAACCAAAAAGAATATATTACCGGTTATTTTACAGATATTACTAAATTAAGGAAAAGTCAAGCTGAACTAAAAACTACCCACGATTATTATGAGAAGTTGCTGAATGGTTCGCCAGATATCATTATGCTATTCTCTGAAACAGGCCAAATATTGTATGCCAATCCGGCCATAGAATCCATATTGGGATATTCACCTGTCGATTTTTACAACAATGCCTCGCTCATCAGTAGTATAATCGCACCTGAATCACAACACATTTTTGAAGAAAACAGGCAATATTTATTAGAACACGGCAAGGCAAATGAAAAAACCAGTGAACTAAAATGGCTAACTAAAGATGGAAAAGAAGTGCTTTTGCAGCAAAATATCAAGAACACCTACGATAGCGAGGGGAAATTTACCGGCTTTCAAATCATCAGCCGCGATGTTACTGCACTGCGTAGCACCGAAAAACAACTGGAGCAAAATAATGCCTTGCTAAGGGCTGTTTTTGAAAGCTCTATCCAAGCTAAAATATTAGTAGATAAATCATTCAATATTATTGATTTTAATACTGAGGCAGAAAGCAGGTTGGTTAAATATCAAATCAATAAAAAACTGGCTGTTGGCAACCCACTCATTGATTATGTCTTTCATAAAGATATTTTTATCAATAACCTGCAAAAGGCTTTGTCAGGTAAAAAAGTTACCACCGAACAACAAATAACTTTTGGAAAAGAAAACCAAGAAGTTTGGGTTTTTACCTCTTATGTGCCTATTAGTGATGCAAAAGGCGAAATCATTGGAGTATCGTTTAGCTCATTAGACATAACTGAGGTCAAACTTTCTCAAAAGAAATTAGAAGAAAGTGAAGCTTTACTGGAAGCCGTATTTAATTCAGGACACCAAACTTTAGTATTGATAGACAAACAACGAAAGATTCTTAAATTCAATAAAGCAGCAGAAAAGGGAGTAGCCCGATTTTCAAATTTGAAACTCCAAATAGGGGCTAATTACCTGGATTATATTCCGGATTGGGCAAAGGATATTTTCTTAGAAAACTTCGCCTTGAGTATCCAAGGAAAAGAAATAGAAGGTGAATATCCTTTTGTTTCAGCAACAGGCCAACTGCATTATTTGGCCACGTTTCACCAACCCGTGAAAGGCGACCAAGGGCAAATTTTTGCCATGGCCCACGCTACCATCGATATTACAGAAAAAAAGCAAAACCAACTGCTTTTACAGAAAACGCTTAACAGCCTGCGCGACGTCCAAAATGCGATTGATAAAAGTGCTGTAGTTTGTATTACTGATTTACAATCTACTATTGTTCAGGTCAATGACGCCTTTTGCGAGCTAACCCAATACACAAAAGAAGAAATAAAAGGGCAGAATATACGCATCCTAAACAGTAATTACCACTCGCAAAGTCTATTTGCTGAAATGTATAAGTCTATTACCGAAGGTAATTTCTGGCGAGGGGAATTTAAAAATAAACGCAAAGACGGCAGCTTTTTCTGGGTAGATAGTACCATAGCCCCCATAACTAATGAAAACAATGAAATTTACCAATACATAGCCATTTGGTATGTTGTAACAAGAAGAAAAGAAGCTGAAAGTCAAAATAAAAGACTTTTGCAGCAACTTATTACACAGAACAATGACTTGATGCAATTTTCCTATATCATTTCACACAATCTGCGTTCTCCGGTTGCTAATATATTAGGACTATTCAATATTTTAGAACCCAACGATCAACTGGGCGCTCATAACGAGGCCATTTTAGAGCATTTACAAAAAGCAACCCTGCGATTGGATGAAGTAATTGCTGATTTGAATAAAATATTAGAAGTAAAAAATCAAAATATTTTAGAAAAAGAATGGGTTAATTTTCTTGATATATTCGAGCAAACTAAAGCATTTTTCTCTCATCACTTCGAGCCTATTGAAACGCTGCTGAATTTTGAAGAAGTGCCCCGTTTTTATACGGTCAAAAGCTATTTGTTTAGCATTTTTTATAACATGGTTTCCAATGCCATCAAATACCAAGACCCCCAACGTCCGCTTCAAATCAAAATTACTTCTATCAAAATGGGCGACTATGTCAAGTTGATTTTCCAAGACAACGGTTTGGGTATTGATTTAACGCGTTTCAGAGACAAGCTATTCAAATTGTATAAGAGATTTCACTTACACATCGATGGCAAAGGCTTAGGGCTTTATTTGGTGCAGAGTCAAGTGCAAGCCTTGGGCGGATATATCCAGGTAGAAAGTAAGGAAGGGATGGGTACTTCTTTCATTATTTTTCTGAAATTTGCCCCAGAGCAAAAACAACTTGAAGATACAAAATAACCTGCTCCAAATCAATGGATTACTGTAATCCAAGGGGTGTTTGCTTTTCGCGAAAGCATACTCCCAATGGCAAATACTTGATGCCCAGCTGCCTGAGCTGTCTGCTCAAACCAAGCTGCCTGCCCAGCTTCGACAGCAATGAGCAAGCCACCACTGGTTTGTGGGTCTGCTAAAGCGACCATAGCGTCTTGTTTTGGGGTTTCAACCTGATGTCCATAGCTTTTCCAATTGCGATGAAACCCGCCCGGAATACATTGCAAATCGATGTAATGCTGCAAATTGGGCAATAGTGGTATTTGATCAAAGTTTATCGTGGCTGCCACTTGGCTTCCTTCACACATTTCTAAGAGATGCCCCAATAGGCCAAATCCAGTAACATCGGTCAGGGCGTGTATAGCTGGAATACCTCCCAACATCTCCCCTATATCATTGACTTTCAGCATACTTTCCAAGGCATTGGCATAATCTTGCACACTTACAACTCCTTTCTTTTGGGCAGTTGTCAATATCCCAATACCCAAAGGTTTGGTAAGATAAAGCACATCCCCCGGCTGGGCTTGGTTGTTTTGTTTCAAATTATCGCGCGCAACCAATCCATTGACAGCCAGGCCAAAAATAGGCTCAGGGCTGTCGATGCTGTGCCCACCGGCCAAGGGTATTCCGATTTGGTGGCATACCTCTCTGCTTCCTTCCAAGATTTGCTGAGCTACCTCTGTAGGTATTTTATCGACCGGGAAACCCAAGATAGCAATGGCCAGTATTGGCTTTGCCCCCATCGCATATACATCGCTGATGGCATTGACAGAGGCAATTCTTCCAAAATCGAAAGGATCGTCAACGATGGGCATAAAAAAGTCGGTGGTACTGACCAGCACCTGCCCGTTGCCTAAGTCGAAAGCCGCAGCGTCATCTTTCGACTGATTGCCTACCAGCAGGTTCTTAAATACTGGGGTCTGTTGTTCGGTTTGCAAAATGCTGGCAAGCACGGCGGGCAAAATTTTACAGCCACATCCTGCACCGTGGCTGTATTGAGTAAGTTTAATTTTTGTTTGTGTCATACGCCTCAAAAATAAACATCTCAACGCGGATAGCCATAAAAAAGCCGGTTGCTTTTTCAAACAACCGGCTTTGACTTAGCGGAAAGCGTTTTAGAATCTTTCGGTAGCAGCAAAGAAGAAATTGGCTTCAACGGCGGCATTTTCAGCAGAATCTGACCCGTGAATGGCGTTGGCCTCAATAGATTTGGCAAATAACTGGCGGATAGTGCCGGCTTCAGCCTTTTGAGGGTCGGTAGCACCAATTAGTTTTCTGAAATCTTCAACAGCATTATCTTTTTCCAATACCAAAGGGAAAATAGGGCCTGAAGACATATAAGTACAAAGTTCGCCATAAAAAGGGCGCTCTTTGTGAACTTCATAAAACTTACCGGCTACCTCGGGGGTCATACGTGTTTTTTTGATGGCAATAATCTTGAAGCCAGCCTCTTCGATCATTTTTAAAATTGCACCAGTGTTGCCTGCTGCTACTGCATCGGGCTTAATCATTGAAAAAGTGATTTGCTTTGACATATCAATACGTTAAAGGGTTTTATAACCTAATTTGGGCGCAAAATTAAGAAATCATTCGGGGAGTCAAAGCATCCTTCTATAAACATTGTGTCAATATTTCGGCTTTGTTGCAGGGCAATATTTCCGATTGATACGATTTTAAACTAAATTTGCCACCAAATTCAATAAAACTCATCAACGAATCACTTGGACAAGATAGCTATTCCGCCTCGCATAGAAAAAAACTTAGCCGACTTATTCAACCTTCTCCAAAGCTCAAAGCGGGTAGTGGTTACCACACACCACAACCCTGACGGCGATGCGCTTGGCTCTGCGTTGGCTATGGGGCTTTATCTTTCTAAAAAAGGCCACCAAGTGCAAGTAATCACCCCCTCTACACATCCAGCTTTTTTAGATTGGATGCCCGGGCAATCTATGTTATTGGTCTATGACGATACCAATTTGCAAGCCGTTCAAGAGGCTGTCAATCAGGCAGATTTGATATTTATGCTTGATTTTTCGGTTTACAAACGGCTGCAAGGCTTAGAAAAAATATTTGCTTCCATCGATCGCCCCAAAGTAGTAATCGATCACCATTTAGACCCAACCATTGATGCTGATTTTATGCTTTGGGATGTAAGGGCAGCCTCTACCACTGAGCTGGTGTATGATTTTCTACATTTAGCCCACGATGCCCAATTCATCGATATTCCTATTGCTGAGTGTATTTACGCAGGCGTTATGACCGATACCTCTTCTTTCAAGCACGCCTCTACCACCCCTAAAGTGCATCTGATGGCAGCTGAGCTGATGCAGCAAGGACTGAACACCAACCGCATTCACAAGTTAATTTACGACACCAATACAGTAAACCGTCTCAAACTTACAGGTTTTGCCTTGAAGGATAAACTTGAGATTTTGACAGATTTCAGAACAGCCTATTTTGCCCTGAGTGCCAGCGAGCTCAATCAATTCCAACACGAGCAAGGCGATACTGAAGGGCTTGTCAATTATGCCCTTTCTATTCGTGACATAGCTTTTGCAGCTATTTTCATCGAACGCCCCGAAGGCATCAAAATGTCCTTCCGATCTATCGGCGATTTTCCGGCCAATGAAGTAGCCCGCTTGTACTTCAATGGAGGAGGGCATAAAAATGCTGCTGGCGGCATCAGCCACCAACCACTGCAAGCTACTGTTGATCAATTCTTGAAAATATTACCTCTATTTAAAGAGCAGTTATCCCAAGCCACTTATTAATCCTTATTTTACTATGCTTTATTATTCATTTCGATTTTTGTCATTATTCTTGATAGGTTTTACCTTTTTGTTTTATGCCTGTGATAGCAAAGGCGGCATCCCTTCCAATGCCAAATCCACCAAATCAGGCATCAAGTATGTAATTCATACACCCGACAATCCTAAAGCCCGCAAAGCCAAGGCAGGCGACTTTATGGATTTTCATATTCTGATTGTAAACCACAAAGACTCTGTACTGACCAATACTTTCAAAGATCGGAATATGATGATAAAAGGGTTTCCGGTGCGTAAGGACTCTACCATAAAAGGTGTCCTCGAAGAAGTATTGTTTGACTTTTCGGAAGGCGACAGCGCTACGGTATGGATCAGCATTGATTCATTGATGAAAAAATCACCTATGCCTTTGCCCGCTTATTTAGCCAAAGGCACATATATAAAATATCAGGTAAAGGTGGTCAAAATCCAAACTGAACAAGAAAAGAAAGAAGCTGAAGCTATTTCTCGCACCAAGCAAAACCAAACCGATTCTTTGTCTATTCAAAAATACATTGATAAACAATCGCTCAGCGGGGTGAAATCGACTGGCACAGGCTTACGCTATGTGATTACTGCTGAAGGCAAAGGAAGAAAACCCAAGGCAGGCGATACGGTAAGTGTGCACTATGTAGGCAAAACGTTGGAAGGCAAGGAATTCGATAATTCAAACACCAGAGGAATGCCTTTTGATTTTGTATTAGGACAAAATCCGCCACAAGTAATCATTGGATGGGAAGAAGGCATTTCTTTGTTGAACGAAGGCAGCAAAGCAACCCTCTTGATACCGTCCAGTTTGGCCTACGGTGAAAATGGCAATGGAGCCATCAAACCAAACGAAGTACTTGTTTTTGATGTAGAATTGGTGAAAATCAAGGGGAAATAGGTAAAACATTTGTATT
>DMHB01000261.1 GCA_003449595.1 Microscillaceae bacterium
CGCCAGCTTTGAGTGGCTCATAGCGATTGGCTAATATTTTATTATTTTCAACTATTTCGCCTGTGTACATATCACGGGCTTCAAAAATGCCTTGCTTCTGATCAAAAAAATAAATAGCGCCCGCCATAGCCATCGGCTGAGAAAACGATGTGCCTTCAAAAGCAGGTAAATCGATGGTAGCTATCTGCTTTTTCTCATTCAGGCTGATGACGAGGGCCTGAAACTTACTACCGGAACTTGCCTGAGAAACCACCCACAAAACCGAGCCTTTGGAGCCTATACTCGCCACTCCCCCGCGCACACTGCCTAAGTTGATGGTTTCGCTTTGAAGCGTACCCCTCAATTGTTGAAAGGAGTTGGTCAGGCTTTTACTACTTTTAAATATACTTATAAAAACAGGTATTAAAGAGGATAAAAAACTGAATATCAATACAGCAACGACTATCTTAACGGCTATTTTGTTGTTAGGCTGTTGGGTAGGTTTGTAGGCCGTACCCGCAGTAGCTTTCTTAGTACCTTTGAGTTCTCCAATCAGTTTGAAAGCTTTTTCGTGTGCCGGGTCGATGTCGATACAAGCCTCTGCAAACTTGAGGGCTTCTTCGCGGGCTGCTTTTTTGCCTTTGGCAAACCACGTCCCGGCATAGCAACTGGCTATGTTGTAAAACACGTTGGGGTCGTTGGGCGAAAGAATGAGCAACTGCTCAAACTCATCCAAAGCATCTTCAAAATTATGGTTGCGCAGGTGGCCTTCGCCCCGCATCCAATAGGCTAACTTTACCTCTTCTATTTGGCCATAATCAATCCCCATATCCTCAGCAATCTGCTTCATTTCTTGCTCCGAAATGCTGCTCCGTTCTCTTTGCTGCTGAATTTCTAAGATTTTCCGAACGTAATCTTGAAGGAAGTTTTGTGCGGACATATTGTGTAGATTTAGGTAAGGTAATTTATAAAAAAGTTAACCAATTTGCATCGTATTTACTCGGTCATCGTAACCATTACTTGCTCCATTTGAGCCAACAAAGGGTTGTATTGCCCCACAAAACGATTGGCTATCAAAGTAAAAGCAACCAACTCGCCATTTCCGGCTGTGAAATAACCACAATAAGCCGATACACCGCTCATACCACCGGTTTTGGCCCTGAGGTTGTTGAGCGCCCGCCCCCGTCCGGCGATGCCTGTCATCGTGCCCGACACACCTGCAATGGGCAAAGACTGGTAAAATGCCTGAAAATGAGGCTGTTTCGCCGTATAGCAAAGCATATCGGTTAGTTGCTCTGCGCTGATCAAATTGAGCGATGATAGCCCGCTGCCGTCGTAAATTTGCAACCCCTCTGTGTTGATGCCCTTGCTTTTCCAAAAGTCTTTCAAGGCTTTAGCACCCGCTTCGTTGTTGCTCATTTTGGTATTTTTCAAGCCCAAAGTCTTAAAAATCGCCTCAGCGTAGAGGTTTACACTGAAAAGATTTATCCACTTAGCGATGTCTGTCAGCGAAGGCGAAACGTGCGTATGTATCAGCTTGCGCGAGGTGTTGATTTTTTGCTTTTGTTCTTTCATCTGGCGGGTAGTCTTCACCTTACCTTTCAACGATACCCCCGCATCGCTCAAAGCCGCCGCTACATATTGCCCACACAGAAAAGCCGGATCAGGAATAGAGCCTTTTACAATGAAAACCCCACCGGCAGGCAGTGTACCGTCGGCAAAGCGTTGGGAAGTATAAGGTGCGCCATAAATATTGCTTTGGTCGCCGGTGCCGGCAGCCGCTGTGCGCACTTTGTTGTAAAAAGGCAGGTTGAGCAACTCGGGTACAATTTTCTGAATACTGACCGGGTCTTCTACATTACTGCCGGGTTGAAAATGTACTTCGTAAGTATTGTCCATCAGATTGAGCGAGAAAGCAGGCGCGCCATAATAATTGCCCACATCGCCCCAAAGCCACCCATAGGGAATTAAATTCTCATCAAAATATTCTTCATCCACAATCAGATCGCCGTCGATGCGCGAGATGCCTGCGGCCTTTATTTTACCCACCCATTGTTGTAAGATGGCCTCCCAATCTTGCCCGGCTATGGCTTTCGAGCCTAAAGTAGGGTCGCCGCCGCCGCGCACATATAAGTTGCCTTGCAGGATGCCTTTTTGCAAAGCCCCCTCGTACTCTACGTATGTTTTAAAAGTAAAATCTTTGCCCAATAATGCCAATCCGGCCATCGTGGTAACGGTTTTCATACACGAAGCTACTTGCAGGCTTTTCCGCGCTTGGTGTGCAAAAATCAGTTCGCCGGTCTTCGCCGATTTTACACACAACGCCACAAAACCTTGTTGCATCATGGGGTCTTGGTCGAAGGCTTCGACTATTTTTTTGAGTTGTTCAACATTCACAGCATCCGTTCGTTTGGCTACGCTGTTGGGCGAGTGGCAGGTAAGTAAACATACCAACAGGACACCCCCCAAGAAAATAAAGATTCGCACCATAAGAAAACTAAACTTAGGTTACAAATTAACTAAATTTTCTGAAAACTATTGGGGTTAGCGTCGCTCGAAAGGATTGCTGAAGCGCGGATCGTTGATAAAATCGGTGTCTGTCAGCATATTCAAGAAAAATAAAAGCTCTTGTTTTTCTTGCGGAGTCAGCCCCAAGGTTTTGCCATTGACCTCGTTGCTGGCTTCTATGATAAGCGGGTCGAGGTTGGCAGTAGGTTGGATGTGATCGTTGTAATGATCCAACACCTCTTCTAAGGTATTGAAGCGCCCATCGTGCATATAAGGGGCAGTGAGGGTAATATTGCGCAGCGATGGCGCTCTAAACCGGCCTTGGTCAGACAACCTGCCGGTGATCAAAGCCAAGCCCAAGTCTTTGGGTATGAGGTCTAACCCTGTGTTGTGAAAGGTATTGAGCGTAGTGAGATTACTGCCGTGGCAATCGCCACAGTTGCCTCCGCGCAGGTTGATTTGGGGCACGGGATGAGTCATAAATAAATCGATGGCGGCTTGTTCGCGGGCGGTAGCGCGCACCTCCCCTTTTATAATTTTGTCGAAACGCGAGTTGGATGAAATCAGCATCCGTTCAAACTGCGCCAAGGCTTTGCCAATCAAATCGGGGGTGATGGTTTCGGTGCCAAAGGCCGCCCTAAATTTGGCCGGATAACGCGAATCGTTCTGCAACCTTTGGGCGGCTTCGCTGAGCGAAATGCCCATTTCGGTTGGGCTTTGCAGCGCCAGCAAGGCTTGTTCTTCGATGGTATTGGCCTTGCCATCCCAGTTGAAGCGTGTAACCCAAAGCAGGTTGACAATGCTCATACTATTCCGCTTGGTATTTGCCCCGGCGACTCCCCGGCTAAAGGGGCGCCCATCGGCGAAAGCCTTGCTCTGCTGATGACAACTGGCACACGACACCGATTGGTCGATAGACAATTGCTTGTCATAGAACAACATACGACCTAATTCAAACCCGGCTTCGGTGATGGGATTGTCGGCAGGTATCACAAACCGAGTACCGAAATGAGCTGGGGGCGCAAAACGAAAGGCCGGTTGGGGGTTGGCATCTTTTTTAGATTGACAACCAACCAGGGCAAGCAGCGCGATGAAAGTAAATAGCTGATGATGATGCATAACAGGTAGTGGGTTTACCTTTTGTCAAACAAAAATTTGTATGAAAGGGTTTGCGCAGCCGACTCTACTAACCGCCAACGATTCGGTAAGGAAGTCCTTCTATGTGGCAAATTCCTTGGCCTACGCCGCCTATGTGTACCTCAGTAGGAAAAATTCCATTGACTACCTCGGTAGGAAACCACTTGCGGCGCAAGGGCACCAGAATAAACAAGCCTTGGGCCTCGCCGGCAGCGCAAAAGGTTTCCATATTGCTGATATGGCTATAGACCGGCACTTGTAGGGTTGCTTGCAAAGCTTCGTAAAAAGGTGCCACCTCCGAAACCGGCAAACCTATTTCGCTGATTTCTAATAAACTACGACTACCAAAGGGCTTTTCGGAGGCGTTCACCAGATCGTGCCTTGCGATGAGTTCAACCACATTGCCCACTGTGTCTAAAAAATACAGGGCGTGGGCATTCCAGTTGGGGAAGTCGGTCGGAATTTGCCCTTGGTATCCCAAGATTGTCAGGTTTTGTGCTTCGAGCCAAGCCTGCGCTGCGGCGATTTGGTTTTCAGGAATATTGAAAGCAAAATGATAACAGCAAGGTGTTGGGTTATGCTGAAAGGTGAGCCGCGAAGCCCCCGCCTGCACGGTAAAAAAGGTGGGTTGGTCTTCTTGCAAAACCAAGCCAAGTTGCTGGGTGTAAAACAACTTGGCGGTTTCAAGAGCCGGGGTTTGCAAAATCAGGTGTATAATTTGCACGGGGCAAGGAAGATTAGCCTACTACTATTTTGTGTTTCTCGAAAACAGTTTTAACCGACTCTTGCAGTATTCCTAAAGCTGGCTCGTAATCGTCGGCATTTACCCATACTTCCAAATTATAGGTTACACTGGTTGCATCGAAAGCCAACACCCTAATTTCGGGAGCAGGTGTAGGCATCACCAAGTTGCTCTGCTGGGCGGCTTCTACCAAGGCATTTTTGGCCTTTTCCAAATCAACTACATCCATAGCTTTTACTTTCAGCTCGATGGCGCGTTTGCCATCTCGGGTAAAGTTGACAATGGGACTGTTTGAAAGCACCCCGTTGGGAATAGATATTTTCTTGTTGTCGATGGTAATCAATACCGTATAAAATACTTGGATAGATTCTACTTTGCCTTCAAACCCGCCGCCGGCAATATAATCGTCAATTTCAAAAGGTTTGATAAGTAAGATGAGCACTCCACCGGCAAAATTCGACAAGCTTCCTTGTAGCGCTAAGCCTACAGCCAAGCCCGCTGCCCCCAACACAGCTACAAATGAGGTGGTTTCGATGCCTAAAATTCCGGCAACGGTTATGAGTAAAAACACCCGCAAAGCTGCCACAATGAGTGTACCCAAGAATTTGGCAATGGCTTCGTCCTGAATGCTGCGGTTGAGTGCTTTGTATATAAATTTCCTCAGTGCATTGATGAGCCAAATACCTAAGGCCCAAGCAACAATGGCTAATGTAATGTTGAGGGCATATTTGACCAAATAGCTTGAAATCGAATCGTAAAGTTTTAACCAGTTCATAGAAATAGTATATAAATTAATGGAAAAAAAATAAAAACTAAGTTGAAGGGTGAAGAGGTGTTTTTTGCCACCAGCGTGCCAATACCAACCCTGAAATAATATGCCAAACGCCCCACCAAGCCGCTACCAAAGCCATCCCGCCAAGGCCACCAAAGCCATTGAAAATTAAGATTAGCCCCAACCCCGAGTTTTGGATACCGGTTTCGATGCTGATGGTGCGTATGTCTTGTGCTGGCAGTCTGAACAAAGTGCCCATAGACCAGCCTGCGCTTAGTGCCACTGCGTTGTGCAGCAATACCAAGAAGAAAATATAGATGAAATACTGTAAAAAAACTTGGAAGTTGGCAGCGCCTGTTACCACAATAAACAAACCCAAAAAAGTAATGGAAAACCATTGAAACGGGCGGCGTATTTTCTGTGTAAATCCCGGAAATAAACTCGCAATAGTCATCCCGAAAATGGTGGGCATAATTATAAGTGTGAAAATTGACTCGAACATCGTCAAAAAGCCCAGCGAGGCATTGGGCAAGGTAACTCCTTTCTGTGCCCATAAACTTGACCAAAACCAAAAGTTGAAAGGCGTTGTAAATGCCGCCAGCAATGTATTGATGGCCGTTAGGCTTACAGATAAGGCCACGTTTCCACCGGCGATGTGGGTAAGCAAATTCGACACGTTTCCGCCGGGGCAAGCCGCCACCAGCAGCATTCCTAACCCAATGCTATGGTATGGATTGAGCCAATACACCAACAAAAATGTAAGTGCAGGCAAAACAACCATTTGCGAGGCAACCCCCACCAGCGTAGCCAGCGGTTGCTTGAGCAAAGCTTTGAAATCGCTTACGCGCAGATCTAAAGCAATGCCTAACATAATGAAAGCCAAGCAAAAGTTCAATAATTTCAATCGCTCGGGATCAAACCGAAGTACGACTTCGTCTATTGGCATACGATTACGAAGTCCAAGCCACTAAAATTTCGCGCTCGCCTTGGAAGGGAAGCCTGCCGTGTGCCGTGCTGAAATTATCTAAAGCAATGACATCGCCTTTCTGCCAAGCAAAAATGTTCATATTTTTCCAGATGACATCTTCTACGTGCTGCATATAGGCTTTTGGAATTTCGGTGCCATCCAAAAAGGTGCAGTGCATCGCTTGGTTTTCGCTGCTTTGGGTAGCTTTTTTGAGGGCTGTCATCACTTGGGTTAGCGTAGCATAAAACCTGCTTCGCCAAGTTTTCTGATGTCGTGCAATTTTGACATACTCGATCGCGGCAGCGTCCACGTGAAAAACTTGGCTATGGTTATACCAAACCGATTCTTTGGTAACAGGGTGTTTGCGTGTTGCCGGTTGTTCGCTGACAAGCCGCAGTTTGTCGTTGGGATGCCAGCTATAAATGAAGTTGTTTTCTTGGCATATTTGCTCGGCTGCTTGCTTGTCGGAAGTTAAAAACATCTCATCCCAACGCTTGAGCTTCCAAAAATCTACGCCCGATTTGGTGGCTGGGCCGTTGTAGTTTCGGATGATTTTAATGCCTTTTCTCTCAAACTCTTCCCTGATTTGCGGATCAAGCTGGGCATATACCTTTCTAAAATCCACGATGGGGGTTTCGCCTTGGGTTTGAGGAGCTATTTGGCAGTAAAAAAACAACTTGCGTGGCGGATTGGGCAAAAAGCTCATTTCGCAGTGCTGCGGAATGGGATAAAAAGGAGGTAATTCGCTTGCCGAAAATACATACTCCGTTTTGGCATTGCGCGGTGATGTGCCTAAGTAATTGTTTTTCAAGTCATTATCTAAACACTTGGCTACATCTTCGAAATCTTGTGGAGATTGTAGGTCAAACCCACGAAATAAGATAGCGCCAGCCTCGACCAACTTATTTTCAATTTCTTGCGGGTGGTTGCGCAGCAAAGTTTGTAGCGCCTCTAATGATTTATCTTGACCTGAAGGCGTAAGCAAGGCTATATGGCCAATTTGCTGCCAAATGAGGGCATTGTACGGGGTGGCAGTTGAAGAGGTAGTTTGCGACATATATAGGTTTGTTTAGTGTTAATTCAAAACGAATATACACGATTAGCCTGCTATTGCCAAATCTATGCCCAGCAAGTTTAGCGTAGATCAACCACTTCTACACCCGGGTATTTTTTGGTGTCGAAATAGAAATAGTTCGGATTCTCTGTTACCACCTTGGGGTATTTGGTAAACTCGTACACCGAGTAGGTAATTTCGTTGCCATTCTTCTCATAGATTTGCCATTTTTTGATGGCCCCTGTATTCGCTCCGGCGTTCTTCTTGATAAACAAGAAAATTGTATGGTAGGAAACCTTGGTATCGGTGGGCGAAAGCCTGATTTTGTCATAAGTTCCGCCGTCAATAGCTACATTTTCTTGTTCGATGGCATACTTGAAACCTTTTTCATACAAGCTATAAACCTTGTTGGGGGTAATATCTTCTTCTTCGGGTTCATAGTTAGAAATATTTACCTCTTTGGCATCTTTCAAATACGTCCAAACGGTGCTGCCATCGTTGATGATTTCTTGGTTTTTGAGGATAAGGTGGTACTTGTTGCCTTGCACCACAATACTGCCATAATAACTTTCCTTGGTATTATATGCTTTGTTTTCAAGCGAGGAAGTAAATTTAATACGGTAGTAATCAATGGCTGAGTAGCGTGCCTTCGCACTTTCTAAGATAGTTTTGGCTTTGGGGTCATACTGTGCCCATGATGGAGAGGAAAAAAAAACTCCCACCATAAAAAATACAAAAAATGATTTTTGCTTACGCGTCATATAATCTATATAATTTTTTACTTGTTCATGCTATTCAACAATCGTTCGAGGCTGTATTCATCCGGAATGAGTACTTCACGGGCTTTGCTTCCTTCAAAAGGACCAACGATACCGGCTTTTTCCAACTGGTCAATCAGTCTGCCGGCTCGGTTATACCCTAGTTTAAGTCTGCGCTGCAACAACGATGTGCTGCCTTGCTGGTGCATTACAATGATACGGGCGGCCTCTTCAAACAAGGCATCGCGCTCCGACGAGTCAAAATCTTCATCGTTGCTATTATTGTTCCGCTCCTCTTCTGTTACATATTCGGGTAGTTCATAAGGTGTTTGGTAGCCTTGCTGCCCGCCGATGTACTCACAAATGCTTTCTACCTCGGGGGTATCCAAAAATGCGCCTTGCAAGCGAATCACCTCCGACCCCATCGAAAACAGCATATCGCCCATTCCGACCAACTGCTCGGCGCCGCCACTGTCTAAAATAGTGCGAGAGTCGATTTTAGAAGTAACTTTAAAAGACAGCCGCGCAGGAAAATTTGCCTTGATAATACCGGTAATAACATTGACCGAAGGCCGTTGGGTGGCTACAATGAGGTGGATGCCAACAGCACGCGCCAATTGCGCCAAGCGGGCAATGGGCTGCTCTACTTCTTTGCCGGCAGTCATCATCAAGTCGGCCAATTCGTCGATGACCAACACTATGTAAGGCATAAAAAAGTGCCCTTTGCGGGGATTTAGCCTGCGTTGCTGAAATTTGCGGTTGTATTCTTTCAGGTTTCGGCAACCGGCCTCTTTCAGCAAATTGTACCGGTTTTCCATCTCGATACAAAGCGAATGAAGGGTATGAATCACCTTTTTATTATCGGTAATAATGGCTTCTTCTTCGCCTGGCAGCCTTGCCAAAAAGTGCCGCTCGATGGTGTTATACAAAGTCATCTCCACTTTTTTGGGGTCAACCAGTACAAACTTCAGCTCGGAAGGGTGTTTTTTGTATAGCAACGAAACCATAAACGTATTCAGCCCTACCGATTTACCCTGCCCGGTAGCCCCTGCAATGAGTAAGTGGGGCATTTTGGCCAAATCAGCCACAAAAACTTCATTGCTGATGGTCTTACCCAAAATAATAGGAAGGTCTTTGTCAGAATCTGTAAAAGCCTCATCCATCAACACGGCACGCATACCAACCACCTCGCGACGCTTGTTGGGCACTTCAATCCCGATGGTTCCTTTGCCGGGAATAGGCGCAATGATACGGATGCCCAAAGCTGATAAACTGAGGGCGATGTCGTCTTCTAAACTTTTGATTTTAGAAATGCGGACACCGGCTTCGGGAATAATTTCATACAAAGTAACCGTAGGCCCGATGGTCGCTTTGATCTGCGAAATACCGATGCCGTAATTGCTGAGGGTTTCAACAATTCTATCTTTGTTGGCTTCTAACTCTTCGTTGGTTACTTGGCGTTTGCCTTGGGTATATTCGTTGAGCAAGTCTAACGTAGGCATTCTGTAATGCGCCAGCTCAAGGGTAGGGTCAAATTGTCCGCTTTCATTTACCAAATCTTGCCCGGTTACTTGCGTCAAAAAGGGATCTGGCTCAACAGCGTTAGGGTCAAATTCGATGTGGGCTTGTTTGCCGGGGTTGGCCACTTCGTCTGTTTCTTCGTCGAACGAGTCGGGCGTAATTTCTAATTCTAAGTTGAGGCGCTTGCTCTTAGGCGGTTGGGTTTTATTGAGTTTGGGCGTTTCAAAAACAGCTTCGTTGGGTATTTGTTCAGTTTCGGGCGTTGTGGTAACTTTTGTAGTAGCGGTGAAAGGCGTTGACAACTGTTCCTCATCAGCGTCGTCCTCATCGAACGCTTGGTTTTGCGATTTGCGCATCTGGCCTAACATATCGCTGCCTTGCTGCATTTTTTCGGTAAAAAAGGCAGAAATCTCAGTCCAATCGAAATAATTATTGACAAATAAAACCAAGGCCAACATCAGGACGAAAAACGTGCCGATGCCAATCAACGACTGTAAAAATACGGCTATCTCGAAACCAATGCCCCCACTCCAAAAATTAACTTGTGCGTTGTTTTCAAAGAAATAGCCCATCAGGGTACTGATCCAAAACAAAAAGAAAACAATCAGCGCAAGGCTACGACCTACCGGGAAAATTTCAGTTTTGAAAGCTAATTTCCATCCGATGGAAAACAACACCGGCACAATGAGAAACGAGGCGATGCCAAACCAACGAAAAACCAACACGTGTGCTACGATGGCACCTGTCAGCCCCAGCCAGTTTTCTACTTCTTTGCCAGAGTCTTTTACGCTGCTACGCATAGCCATTTCTACCACGCTCTGGTCGTTTGCTCCACTAAAAAGGTAAGAAATAAAGGCAATCATCAGACTGAAGGCACTTATCAACAAAAAGAGACCCAATCCCAACCGAATGCGCTCATCTTGTACAGCCATTCCAACCAGTTGAATCCAACCGCCGCCTTGACCGGAAGCCTTGCGCTCTTGGTTTCTGAAAGAATTTTCGCGGTGTATCGTTTTTGCCATTTTTGTAATTTTATTAAATAGACAATTGCGCGGACGAGAAAGGCATACTATTAGGCTGTTGTGCTTGTAGATTGGCTGCCAAAAATTGATTAATTTGTTTAACCAATTGGGGTCCTTCGTAAACCAACCCAGTGTAAATTTGCACCAAACAAGCGCCCGCTTGAAGTTTTTCTAAGGCATCTTGGCCCGATGCAATACCACCTACACCAATAATGGGCATTTGTTTATGGGTTTTGTTGCTAATATAACGAATAATTGCAGTTGATTTATCTTTCAATGGTTGCCCGCTCAGCCCTCCTGTTTCTTCCAAGTGTTTGTCGCCCGAAGTGGCCTTTGTCTTGTCTAAAGTAGTATTGCTGACAATCAATCCATTGATCTGGGTAAATTTAACAACTTCTATGATTTCATCCAATTGCGTTTCGCTCAAATCGGGTGCTATTTTCAATAAAATGGGCTTGGCTTTGTGCTGCTGCAAGGGGTGTTGCTGTAGCCCTTGCAAAATCGCCGTAAGGGCATCTTTTTCTTGCAAAGCCCGCAGGTTGGGGGTATTTGGCGAACTGACATTTACTGTAAAATAATCGACTACCGGATATAATTTTTCAAAAGCCCAAACATAGTCTTCCACGGCTTTTTCGTTGGGGGTATCTTTGTTTTTTCCGATGTTGCCCCCTACTAAAATATTGGATTTACGGTGTTTGAGCCTTGTTACTATTGCCTCGATGCCTTCGTTGTTGAAGCCCATCCGGTTGATAAGCGCTTGGCTTTGTGGCAAACGAAACAGCCGTGGCTGTGGGTTACCCGCCTGTGGACGAGGCGTAACGGTGCCGATTTCTATAAATCCAAACCCTAAATTGCCCCAAAAATCGACCAATTCTGCATTTTTATCAAATCCTGCGGCTAATCCTACCGGATTGGGAAACGATAGCCCAAAGGCTTGGCGTGTAAGCGCAGGGTGTTTGTAGCCGAAAAAAGCCCTGAACAAAGCCCAAGCGCCCGGTAAATAGCGAAGCCACCGCAACAAAAGCATCGTAAGCCGGTGGGCCGTTTCGGCTGGTAGTTGAAAAAGAAGAGGCTTCAGTAAAAATTTATACAAAATGAAAACAATTAATGCGCAAATTTACATATTGTTAAAGAGCAAACAAAAACCCTGACGCATGACGCACTTGCCAGATTTTGAAACACAAGAAATGCAATGGATGCACGACACTACTTTCTTGCTGACCAAAATACGCATTATGCAAAAAGTGGAACATTGGTTGGGTTTCTGTGCCGAAAAAATGCAGCCTTACCTCCAAGCGATGGCCACAAGACTGCCCGAAGGTTGTGCTGTCAAAGCCCGTAAAATTATCAAAGGAGAAAAATATTTAGAATTGCCTTATATGGTATTAGACCTGCCTCAATTTACACAAGGCGCTCGTTGGTTATTGATGCGGACGATGTTTCGCTGGGGTGGCGAGTTTAGTTGTAGTTTGTTGTTGCAAGATTTACCTGCCGTACACCGCGTTACGCCTGCTTTGTGGCAAACTTGGCAAGGCCAAGACGTATTTCTGACTACCGCCCGCGACCCATGGGCTTA
>DMHB01000396.1 GCA_003449595.1 Microscillaceae bacterium
AGCGCAACGCATCGTTGAAAGTGAACACGCGCTCGAAGGTTTGCCGAGGGGCTTCTAAATCGATGGCTTGAAAAACATCGGGCTGAAATAATAACTTTTTGTGTTCATCGGGCACTAAGCGCTGCCAAAACTGGTAATAATTGCCAAAAAAATCTTTCTGATTCAACGATTGAAAAACCCTGTAATAGCGCCAAGGATAGCCGCCATATAGTTCGTCTCCGCCGGTGCCTTGTAGGCAAACTTTCACAAATTTAGAGGCCAAGCGGCTGATATAATAGTTGGGGTAGCTCATCCCTACGCGCAAATCTTCCAAGTGCCACACCACCCTCGGCAACGACCAGCGCAAATCGCCTGCGTTGATTACCTGCTCATAATGTTCTGTCTTAAAATAATTGGCAATGAGTTCGGCATCAACGCGCTCGTCGAAGGTGGCTTCTACACCGGTAACTGCCGATAGTTCAAACCCAGCCGTAAAGGTACATAGCCGCGGCACGTGCTGACTTGCCAGCCCTACCAATGAACCTGAATCCATTCCTCCTGAAAGATAAGCGCCCACCGGCACATCGGCTACCATTTGTTTGGCTACAGCTTGCCGAAGCAGTCGCTGGGTTTCTGCTTCTGCTTCTTGAAAATCCATGCGTTCGTCGGGCTGCGAAAAATCATAATCCCACCAGGTTTGGTGTTTGATGTGCGAGGTATGTTTATCAATCGCCACCGTGTTGGCCGGAGGCAGCATCATAATTCCCTCAAAAAGGGTGTGGTAGCGGAACAAATTCTGAAAAGTAAAATATTCGTTCAATGCTTCTAAGTTGACCTGAAGCCGGTAAGCCGGATGCTGCAAAATGGCTTTGATTTCGGAAGCAAATACCACTCGTTGTCCATCAAACCAATAGTACAAAGGTTTTACGCCGAACCTGTCGCGGCTCAGGTATAGGGTTTGTGTAGCCCGATGCCAAGCAGCTACGGCAAACATTCCGTCGATTTGCTCGAAAAATGCCTTGCCCTCGGCGGCCAAGCCTTCGCAAAGCACCTCCGTATCGCAGTTAGACACAAATTGATGCCCTTTGGCTTTGAGTGAAAGCCTGAGTTGTAAAAAATTATAGATACAACCGTTGAACACCACCACCCATTGCCCATCTTTCGACATCATTGGCTGTGCCCCCAGCGCCGATGTGTCTAAAATAGCCAACCGGTGGTGTCCCAGACCTACTTGGTTTTCTACAAAATAACCCACATCATCGGGGCCACGATGGGCTATGGTCTGGGTGATTTGTTTGATGAGGTGCAGGCTGACCGGTTGTTGGTCCAACTGCAAAATACCGGTTATGCCACACATATTAGCTTGATAAACAATGAGTTAGACAGTGGCAGTAGCTTGACTATTGCGCCAAGCAATGAGTTTTTCAAGTCCTTCGCGCAAGCTATATTGGTAACGAAAGCCCAATTCGTGCTCAGCTTTTTCGATAGATCCTATGCGGTTTTTCACCAAGGCGCGCGCATCGTCGGCGCTATAGGGTTTGTAAATGACTTCGATGTCCGACTGTTTCAAGGCTAAAATCAGATCGCAGAGTTCTTTGATAGAAGTTTGCACTTGGGTGCCTACATTGTAGAAACCAAAGGTTGTGTCGCTTTTCAAAGCCAAAACATTGCAACGGGCTACATCTTCGACATACACAAAATCGTAAGCTTGGCTGCCGTCGCCATTGATGGTAGGCGCTTCGCCGGCATCTATTTTATTCAGCATAATCGGAATAACTCCGGTATAGGCGGCGGTTTGGTCTTGGTGTGGGCCATATACATTCATATAGCGCAGGCCAATCACCGGCAGGCCATAGCGGTCGTTGAAAGCGGTGGCCATCGCTTCTCCGGCTATTTTGGTAGCCCCATAAAAATTTTTGTTGTTGAAGGGGTGCGCTTCGGTCATAGGCAGTTCTACGGCATCGCCATACACCGAGGCCGACGACGACCATACCAACTTCTCGACCTTGTTTTGCACGCAAGCTTCCAACACATTGAAGGTGCCGGCAATATTTACATCAAAGGCTGTACGCGGAAAATCTTTGCAATGCAACAGCCACATCGCCGAAAGGCAAACTACCGCATCAATGCCTTCCATCGCTTTATGGAGAATGTCGATTTCACGAATGTCGCCGCCAAAAGGGAAAATAGAACAACGGGGGTCTTGCAACGACTCGGCCAAATAGGCTTGTTTGCCACGAGCAAAATTATCGTAAACAATGACTTCGGCCACGGGTTCGCGGAGCAACTCAGCTACCACAAAACTACCAATAAAACCAGCACCACCAATGACCAATATGCGTTTGTTGTTTAGATTCATACGTATTGAGGGTTTTTCCAACTAAGTCCGGGTGATAAATCCCAACTCCCAGATGTATTTATGTAGCCAAAAGGATTATTCCAAGGGTAGCTCATCATTTCATTGGATGCTACATGGAGAACTTCAAATTTATAAATTTCAGGAATGCTATCATAAGTATCGTGCCCTCTAATCGTAAAAAAGCCTGTATCCAAAATATAACTTCCCGGAATAAGTTCAAAGCTTGTATTGAGTGTAATGTAGTGTTTGCCTTCAGGAATTTTGAGGGACAAAAACCGATTTTGATCTATTGTTGCCGTGTATGTAATAAACTCACCTTCTAAATTTTTGACACAGACTTGCAAGTAGCAATCATCTACCTCCTCTAAAGCGTCAAATTCTACTAATACTTTAAGAGTTTGTCTAAAGAGTATTTTTTTGATGGGTTTACCATCTTCATCGACCAAATGAACCTTTTTAATAAGTAACTTCCCATTCCTGCCGTGTATAGCTGCATCATAGTTTTCAGGTACAATCCCATCTTCCAGACCAGTCGAAAGTTGTAGGTATTCGTCAATGACCTCATAGCTGGTGCCATCATGTAATAGACGGCCATTTTTCAAACTAATAGCTCGTTGACACATTTGGCGAATAGCCGGCATATTATGACTCACAAAAAGCACTGTGCGCCCTTCGCCGCTTACGTCTTTCATTTTGCCAAGGCATTTTTTCTGAAATTCGGCATCGCCTACGGCCAATACTTCGTCAATGATCAAAATTTCAGGTTCTAAATGTGCCGCCACTGCAAACGCCAGCCGCACATACATCCCCGAACTATAGCGTTTTACAGGCGTATCGATGTATTTGCCGATGCCCGAAAAATCTACAATTTCATCGAATTTACTGCGGATCTCGCTTTTGCTCATCCCCAAAATAGCGCCATTCAAGAATATATTCTCGCGCCCGGTGAGTTCAGGATGAAAACCGGTGCCTACTTCCAGCAAACTGGCTACCCGCCCCTTCATCTTAATTTGTCCTTGCGTGGGTTGCGTTACCCGCGAAAGGATTTTGAGCAAGGTGGACTTTCCGGCGCCATTTTTCCCGATAATGCCTAACACTTCGCCTTGTTTCACTTCAAAGTTAATGTCCTGCAAAGCCCACACATAGTCGCCTGCTATGGTTTGTCGGTCGTTGGCCTCACCAATTTTCAGGGTTGGGTCTTCTTTGCCGCGCAGCTTGGCCCAAAACCGGGCAAGGTCGTCTTTGATAGTGCCTGTACCCACCAATCCCAGTCGGTATTGTTTCCAAAGGTTTTCTACTTGTAGCACCACAT
>DMHB01000065.1 GCA_003449595.1 Microscillaceae bacterium
TGTGCCTTGCTATGTCGAAAAGCCCAAGCTCCTACTTCCTACAATTGTTGCTCACAACGGTCATCGCACTATTTTGCGCACACGCAAACTTTGCCCAAACTTTTGCACCCAATTCTGTATTGGCCGAAGGTAGGTGGTGGAAGCTGGGCGTTGTCGAAACAAGCATACACAAAATAGATGCAGCTTTCTTGCGCACTTTAGGGGTAAATCCTGCCGAAATCGACCCCCGCACCATCCGCCTGATGGGCAACGGCGGCGGGATGTTGCCACAGGCCAATAATGCCCCCCGCTTAGACGATTTGGTAGAAAATGCCATTTGGGTTTCTGGCGAAGCCGATGGCCGTTTTGACCCCGACGATTTTATCTTGTTTTATGCGCAGAGTGCGGATGCGTGGACTTTCAATCCGGTAAGTCGCCTGTTTGAGCACCAAAAAAACTTATATGCCGACACCAACTATTATTTCTTGCAAATAGGCACTACCCAAGGCTTGCGCATCAGCACACAGCCTTTGTTGGCACCTACACCCCAAAATATTACAACCTTCGACGACTACCTGTTTTATGAAGCAGAAACCCGCAGTATATTGCGCTCTGGGCGACAATGGTATGGCGAAGCTTTTGAAACCAACCTTAGTCAAAACTTCACTTTCCGCATCGAGGGCATTGCCGCCGGCACCAACGCTACCCTTACTGCCGCCCTGATGGCCTCCGGCAGCCAACCCTCCAATTTTGCCGTTTCAATCGGCAATACCCCGCTTGGCAATGTCGCCATTCCTGCCATCCCGCAAGGCACTTTCGATGTAAAAGGGGCCGAAGCCCTCCAATCGTTTACATTCAACACGCTTTCGCTGAGTAGCAGTGCTAACCCTGTAGTCAATTTGACTTATAACCGTGCTGGTGGGTCGGTCGGGTTTTTAAATTATTTACGCCTCAATTTCCGCCGCAACCTCCAACTCTATGGCAACCAAACAGCCTTTCGTTCGGTCGAAAGCTTGGGTTTTCCACAAGTAAACTACGTCATACAAAATGTCGATGCCAACACCCTAATTTGGGAAATCACCAACCCCCTGCGCCCCACCAACCAACCACTGAACCTAAGCGGAAGCACTGCCCAATTTACGGCTACTTCGGCCACTTTGAAACAATTTATAGCCCTTTCGGGGAATAACTTTCGTGCACCTATTGCAGTGGGCAGCATACCCAACCAAAATCTTCACGCCTTGGGGACACCCACGATGCTCATCCTAACTTCGCGCAAGCTATTATCAGAGGCACAACGATTGGCCAATTTCAAAAACCAGTCGGGTATTTCGACCCAAGTGGCGCTGGTAGAAGAAATCTACAACGAGTTTTCGTCGGGCAGGCAAGATATTAGCGCTTTGCGCGATTTTATCAGGATGTTATACCTTCGCAATCCTGCCTCTTTGCGCTATGTGTTGCTTTTTGGTGGAGCTTCTTACGATTACAAATTTCGGCTTCGCAACAACACCAACTTAGTGCCTACTTACGAGTCGTTCGAGTCGTTACATCCTATTTTCAGCTTTTCGTCCGACGATTATTTTGGCTTTATGGAGGCCACAGAAGGCAATTGGGTGGAAACATCTGCCGGCGATCATACCTTAGAATTGGGTATTGGCCGTTTGCCGGTGGCAAAAGTGGAAGAAGCCGCTGCCATAGTCGATAAAATCATCCGTTATAGTTCGCCGCAAGCCTTGGGCGACTGGCGCAACCGGGTGTGCTTCGTAGCCGATGACGGCGATTTTAACATCCATCAACAAGATGCCGATTTTTTGGCCAACAAAATAGTCAATAACTATCCCAATTATTTGGTTGATAAACTATTGCTCGATGCTTTCAAACAAGTGAGCAGCCCCACCGGCGAGAAATCGCCAGCTTTGAGCGAAGCCTTGAACCGCGAAATCAACGAAGGCGCGTTGATTGTCAATTATACCGGCCACGGCGGCGAAGTAGGATGGGCCGAAGAAGACCTGCTGAATATTCCACAAATTAGAAACTGGACCAATAGCCACCGGCTTCCTTTGTTTGTTACGGCTACCTGTGAATTTGGCCGGTATGACAATCCCGATATTTTCTCGGGCGGACAGGTGGCTCTCGCAACCCCCAACGGAGGCGCTATTGCCCTGATAACTACTACCAGACCGGTGTTTTCAAACACCAATTTCTTGCTCAACAATGCTTTTTATGATGTCTGCTTCGAGCCAATCCAAGGCCAAATGCCGCGCTTGGGCGATTTGCAAAGACTGACCAAGAACAATAGCCTGAATGGCGCAGTAAACCGAAATTTTGTTTTGTTCGGCGACCCTTCGCTTCAGTTGGCTTACCCACAGCATCGCGTAGTGGCCACGCGCCTAAATGGCAAAGACCTGCTGACCAATCCCGATACCCTCAAAGCTTCCGCCAAGGTGCGCATCGAAGGAGAAGTGAGAGACCTCAACGGCAATAAACTCACCCAGTTCAATGGGGTGATGCAAGCTACCATATTCGACAAGCGCCAAACATTCACCACCTTGGGCAATAAAAACCAGCCTTTTACTTATGAACAACAAAACAATGCCTTGTTTCGAGGCGCTGTTTCAGTACGGAATGGCAATTTTAGTGTAGAATTTAGAATGCCCCGTAACATCAACTTTGTAGTTGGGCAAGGCAAATGGAATTTTTATGCGCAAAACCCACAAGCCAATATAGATGCCCAGGGGTCGCAAGTCAGTATTCGGGTAGGAGGCACTTCAGCCACACTTCCAACAGACAACCAACCTCCTGATATTCAGCTTTTTATGGATGATGAGGCATTCAAAACAGGCGGCTTGGTAGGCAGCAATGCGCTGCTGATTGCCAAGCTTCGCGACGAAAACGGTATCAACATTTCAACGGCTGGCATTGGGCAAGACATCACCAGCCTGTTGGATAATAACCTTACAGATATTCGTATTTTAAATGATTTTTATAGCGCAGATTTAGACAGCTACCAATCCGGCGAAGTACGTTACCCTTACCAAAATTTATCGCCCGGTGTTCACCGCATCAAGGTCAAGGCTTGGGACAATTTCAATAATTCTGCTGAAAAAACCGTAGAGTTTTTTGTAGGCCAAGATGCCCGCTTGTTGCTCAAAGACGTACTCAACTATCCCAACCCACTGGCCGACCAAACTACTTTTCGATTTGACCACAACCGCAAAGGGCAGGATTTGTTGGTGGTCATTCAGATTTTCG
>DMHB01000057.1 GCA_003449595.1 Microscillaceae bacterium
AAAGTATTTGGATCTAAAAAAGCCTCTGCTTCGCCACCTAACGTTTTTTGACGATACAAAATCGATTGGTTTTGTAACCCATCATTTTTGTAAAAATAATAATAATCGCCTCGCTTGAATGGAGCACCTACCTTAGGATAATTCCAAATTTGAGTCAAGCGTTGTTTCAAATTTTCGCGAAACGGAATTTGTGCCAAATACTCAAACGTTACCTTGTTTTGTTCTTTTATCCAATCTTTTACTGCTGCCGAGTCAGAAACCTCTAACCAACGGTACGGATCGGCTACATCAGTACCAAAGTAATTGTCGATGTGCTTCACTTGAGCAGTTTTCGGATAGTTTAGTTTTTGCGCCTGCGCCGCGGGGCTTGCCAGCCATACCAACATTGCCAGGAGAAATAAAGTAATCCTATTCATTGTACAGTTTTTATTTGAAAAATGATAAATTTGACTGCAAAGCTACTATTTTTATAAGCGTTTTGTGAAATTTCAAACCGATTAATTCAGTTCTTTCTACCATTCATTTCTACTGCTTTTTATGGCAACCAACACACTTTTAAAACCCTTTGAAGCTCCTTTTGCTACATTTCCTTTCGATAAAATCCAGTTAACCGATTTTATACCCGCCATCGAGCAAAGCATCGCCGAAGCCAAACAGGCCGTCGAATCCATCGCCAATAGCACTGAATCGCCTACTTTTCAAAATACCATTGTAGCCCTTGAGCACACCGGCCATCAACTGGGCATCATTTCGCACGCCTTGTTCAACCTCAACCACGCCGAAACCAATGCCGATTTACAGCAAATTGCCAAAGAGGTTTCGCCCAAATTGGCAGCTTATAGCAACGATATTATGCTCAACAAGGCGCTTTTTTTGCGCATCAAGCAATTGTATGAAACACGCCACCAATTAGGCTTAGATGAGGTGGCCTTGCGTATGTTGGAAAAAACTTTCAAAAGTTTTGCCCGCAACGGCGCCAATCTCGACGAAAAGGCCCAAACCCGCTTGCGCGAAATAGACCAACAAATGGCCAAACTAACTTTAGAATTTAGCGAACACGTATTGGCCGATACCCAAGCTTTCCAGTTGGAAGTTACCGACCCACAAGCTGTAAAGGGAATCCCGCAAAATGCCTTAGAAGAAGCAAAACTATTGGCCGAAAACCAAGGCAAGCCCAATAGCTGGATTTTTACCCTCCAATATCCCAGCTATATGCCTTTTATTACCTATTGTCCCGACCGCACTTTGCGTGAACAAATGTTTCGCGCTTTCAGTATGCGGGGCTTTCAAGCCAACCCTCACAACAACACCGAAACCATTCGCCAGCTTGTAACGCTCAGACACGAACGAGCACAGCTTTTAGGATATGCCACCCACGCCGAATTTGTGTTGGAAGAACGAATGGCCAAAACCCCCGAACAAGTGCAGCAATTTCTTAACCATTTGCTGCAATATGCCAAACCTGCCGCTTTGCGCGAAATGGAGGAATTGCAGCAGTATGCAAAGCAAATCGAAAACATCGACCAACTGCAACGCTGGGACATTGCTTACTTTTCCGAAAAACTCAAAAAAGAAAAATTCGACATCGATGATGAACTACTCAAGCCCTATTTTCAAATCGAAAATGTAATCACAGGCATTTTCACCATCGCCGAAAGGCTTTTTGGCTTACATTTCATCGAAAACAAAGCCATCCCCGTCTATCACCCCGACGTAAAAGCCTATGAAGTGAAAGACTTGGCAGGCAACCACATTTCTGTTTTTTATGCCGATTTTTTTGCCCGTCCTTCCAAAAAAGATGGTGCTTGGATGACTTCCTTCCGCGAACAATACACCGCTTTAGATGGCACAGATGTAAGGCCACACGTATCTATTGTTTGTAACTTCTCAAAATCGACCGCCTCGCAACCCGCCTTGCTCACATTCCAAGAGCTTACTACTTTCTTTCACGAATTTGGCCACGCCCTTCACGGGATGCTATCCAAAGTAACTTATCCAAGCGTTTCGGGTACCAATGTGTATTGGGATTTTGTAGAACTCCCCTCACAGTTGATGGAAAATTGGGCTTATGAACAAGAAAGCCTCGACTTATTTGCCCGTCATTACCAAACCCACGAGCCTATTCCGCAAGCATATATCCAGCGCATCAAAGACAGCAGCAATTTTATGTCGGGCTACCAAACCGTGCGGCAGATTAGCTTCGGCAAATTAGATTTGGCCTGGCACGCACAACTGCCTGCTTCCACATTTGAACTATTGGCCTTAGAAAAACAAGCCTTGGCCGAAACCAACCTCCTCCCCGAAGTAGCCGGAGTCAGTGTGAGTGCAGCCTTTTCGCATATTTTTGCCGGAGGTTACTCAGCTGGCTATTATAGCTACAAATGGGCTGAAGTGCTTGAAGCAGACGCCTTTGCCTTATTCCAAGAAAAAGGTATTTTCAACAAAGAAGTTGCCCAAGCTTATGCCCAGTTTATCCTGTCGAAAGGAGGCAGCCAAGACCCTATGGAGCTTTACAAAGCCTTTCGTGGACACGAACCAAAGCCCGAAGCCTTGCTCAAAAAAGCAGGCCTTTTGCAGGAAGTTTAAACTGTTGCGTACTCTTTTAATTCACTTTGCTCTTGCTTGCTTTGAAAACTCCACTGCATTGGACTTACCTTCTCTTGGGCTTATTAAGCACCAACATATTGACCTTGGGTTGGATGCTCAAGAAAAACAGCGCCTTGGCTAACCCTACGGCAACTTTGCCCACCAAGCCTTCGAAACCTTGGCTGAAGATACCCAAAATTCAAAAACAGGCCACCAATGAAATCGATTCGCTTACCCTTGCCAACAGCGATACGACCCAATACAAAATGTATTTGTATGATATCCCGGCAGGTATCAATTTTGCCGGCGAGGTTGTGCCTTTGGAAATAGAGCATATCTTCGAAAAATTGGAGTTAGAATTTACCGAAATGACCTGCCACCACGCCGGCTTGATGATAGCGATGAAGCGCGCCAACCGGTGGTTTCCTCAAATGGAGCCAATCTTGAGAAAACACGGCATCCCAGACGATTTCAAGTACTTGGCCATTGTCGAAAGTTACCTTAGCAATGCTACTTCACCCAAAAAAGCAAAAGGCTATTGGCAATTTTTGGAAGAAACCGCCGAAATTTTTGGGTTAGAAGTGTCCGAAGACGTGGACGAACGTTTAGCCCCCCTCAAGGCTACCGAAGCCGCTTGTTTGTATTTTAAAGAAGCTTACGGAAAGTTCAACAGTTGGACTTCTGCAGCTGCTTCTTACAATATGGGAATGGGAGGCGTTCAAAAACACCTCAACCAACAGTATGGTAATTCATTCTATGATTTGCAGGTCTATGACGAAACCACACGCTATATTTATCGAGCCATTGCTATCAAATTCATCTTTCAAAACCCTGATAAATTTCACCTCAACATTCCTACCGAACAATTGTATTTTCCAACCCCAGTCCGTAAAGTAAGTGTCAGCGCGTCTTTAGAAAACTTAGCCGACTTTGCCAAAAGCCAACAAATCAGTTATGCGGCACTCAAAGCCTATAACCCTTGGTTGATTAACACCAAATTAGAAGTAAAAAGTGGAAAAAACTATGTCATTGACATCCCATTAGACAAAGACAGTGTAGCACTTTATCAGGAATTGAAAATCAACTACCTTAATTTAGAGAAACTCAACACCATAGGAGATAGTTTGCAACGGAAGCCTAAGAAAGAGTAACACCCTTTTTGTACATTACTTCAATTTACCAAAAAGCGTGATAGTTATTATATTCTTATTGTAGATAAGTAAAAAGAAGTATTTAT
>DMHB01000115.1 GCA_003449595.1 Microscillaceae bacterium
TGGAGGCTCAACTATAATTCTCGAAGACCGCAAAGTAGTCTACTTTTTCTGCCTACGCGGCTTGCTCGGAAAAATAAAAACTTTCTACTTTAAATTTAGTGGCTTAAAACAAGGGTAAGACACGCGAGCCGACAGCGCAAGGGTGTTTTTTTAAAGATAATGACTCAAAATGTAGGCTGCTGCCTCCACATAGACAGGGTTATCGTGCTGCTGGTAATTGGCTGCAAAAGTGGCTAAATCTCCTAAAAAGACCTCTCCGTCGCTGCCACCTGAGCGGTCTTCATACATTTCATACACTTCCTTGCCCTCGCGAATCATCAAGCTTTGAGTGCCCCACTGATCTTCGCGAATAACCCAATATTTTTTCAAAGTTTGGCTCATCATTTCTAACAGTTGTTG
This sequence comes from Microscillaceae bacterium, assembly GCA_003449595.1. GTDB lineage: Bacteria > Bacteroidota > Bacteroidia > Cytophagales > Microscillaceae > UBA8158. Next base: position 400 of record DMHB01000115.1, read on the forward strand.
CACACAAATTAAGACAATTTGTTTAGATTTCGATATGTCTAACTGCAATAAGGCAAACCATGGAACTACAAGCTTATGTAGAAAATCAACTCATTGGAAAACAAGGCATTTATAAAGAATCGCGTCAGTTTATGGCCGTGCAAATCATTGAACTATCCATCCAAAAGAATGAACTGTGGTTTACCCTGAAGCCAATTTGGGGAAGAATGGCAAAATATGGCAACCAGGTTACTTTTGAAACTCTAAGCCATTGGGAAACTTTGACTTTCGAGTTTGGCCCTGTAACTTTCAGGGATATTCAACAGCAAATCGAAGCCAACGAAAAGCCTATTTATGCGTATGTGATGTATATAGGCGAGTTGGTGCTGGAAGATGAGGCCACTTTGCGTGAATTTTTAGTTGAAAACCCGCAGTTTTGGGATAAATACGTTTGATGGTCTTGCCAAAAGCACTTTTTGAAAATTCACCTTTCCGATGATTCTATGAATATTTATAACTGGTTTTGTCTGTGGTTTCTCCTCCCTTTTTTTGCTATGGCACAATCCAATAGCTCCCAATCTTGTCTTTCGACAACCTCATTTGAGCAAGTATTTCGCTACTTGCAGTGGAAAAAACAAACTTCCAAAAAACTAAGCGACGACTTGCGCATACCGTTCAAACCCAACTACGAAGCCGAGGCATCCCGTATCCCAACAGGGCAACGCATTAGGGTCTATCGGCACAAAAAACCTTACTTTCAGATAGATTTGCAGTACAACGCTGCCCTATCGTTGTTGCCTTCCGCCCAAGCGAATGAAACAGAGGCCGATGCCCTTTTTTGTGAATTGATAGGCATAGCGCAAATACAAGGGCTGCCCACCCACTATGTCTATACCTACCTCGATGGCAGCGCCAATCTTTGGAAAATCGCCCCCAACGAAGTAGAATACATCCCCATCACGCCTGAGCAAAGTTCGACTGGCACTTATAACGGAGGCACACCTTTTAAAAAGGCCATCTCAGCAGCCCAATTTACCGATTGGGAAGCGCTGTTTTATGAAGCTGAAAAAAGTACGGAAGAACACCAACCCGACAAAACCAAAGGAAGTGGCACTGTAGCGCAGTGGATAACAGAGGGCGTTTGCAGCAGTAGTTTTATTTTGAAAATGAATGCACCCAACAAGCAAACTTTAGAGGCAATGTTGCAAACCTTCCGGTGAAATATTTGCCAAGCTAAAACGACTTGTATAACCGCCAAGGTTTGATGCTTCGTGGTTTTTCTGCTTTGCGCGATTTGAACAAAGTAGGCATACTCACTTCTTCCATCCACATAGGTCGTTTTACTGAAAAGTGTAAATGTGGCGCTGTGGACCAACCCGTACTGCCACTTAGCGCAATTACTTGCCCCTGTACTACTTGCTCACCAACCCCCACCAAAGCTCCTTCATATTTCAAGTGGTAATAAATGGCCGTCGTGCCGTCGCTGTGCAAAATTTTGACATAGTTGGCATCATCTGCAAAGGAAGCATCTCCCCCGCCCCGTTGCGAGTCGCCTCGGGCTTCCAGCACCACACCGCCCCGCGCTGCACACACTTGCGTTCCGGTGCGCATTTTAATATCTAAAGCATATTCGCCTTGATGCGAAAATCGCCCATTATAGCCTTGAGTAACCAATTTTGTTTTGCCTTGCCGATAGGGCAATTGGTATTGAAAATCATCGTCAACGGCTTGTGCAGGATTGCCATAGGCGATGGCGTGCGAATACCACAAATTTTTACCTGTTTCGGTTAGAATGGGCAATACCAAAAGCACCACGCTGTCTAGGCGAGAAGCCACTACAAAATGTAGCGTATCGCGCACCAGGCTTGGATCGGCTACAATTTCGGGGTTGCTCAGGCTTATTTGCACTTGAATAGGACAAACACCCGGATTTTTGGCATAGAAAAGCACCTTGCTGTTGCCTTCTATGTATTGCGCTTTGAGGCTAAAATCCTTTATTTGCGCTTGCAGTGAGGTCGTAAGGCCACAGAGCCACCACAGCACACACCCTCGAAACATCGGAACTTTCATTTAGCGCATTTCAGGAAAAAGTGTCAACATAGCCTCCTCGTTGGCTTGGCAAATCCCCCTTTCGGTGATGAGGCCGGAGATAAGCCGCGCAGGCGTTACATCGAAGCCAAAGTTGGCAGCTTTGGTGGTCGAAGGCGTAATCAATACTTGTGTAAGTTGTTGCCCATCCCAACCTTGCACCCATTTTACCTCGTCTTGGTTGCGTTCTTCAATGGGAATTTCGCGGATACCATCTCGGATATTCCAATCTATGGAGGTAGAAGGCAAGGCCACGTAAAAAGGAATTTGATTGTCGAAGGCAGCCAAGGCTTTGAGATAAGTGCCGATTTTATTAGCCACATCTCCTTGGCGTGTGGTGCGGTCGGTGCCCACAATGGCCAAATCGACCAAACCGTGTTGCATCAAATGCCCGCCGGTATTATCGACCACCAAGGTATGGGGCACACCGGCCTGACTCAGCTCCCAGGCGGTCAGGTTAGCACCTTGGTTGCGCGGGCGTGTTTCGTCCACCCAAACGTGTACGGGCATTCCTTGTTGGTGTGCTTGGTAAATGGGCGAAGTGGCCGTTCCCCATTCAATACAACCTAAAAAACCGGCGTTGCAATGCGTCAAAATATTGACTGGTTGTCCTTGTGGTTTTTGTTTGGCGATGCTTTCCAGCAAGGGCAATCCATAGGCTCCGATGCGTCGGCAGATTTCAACATCTTCTTCAATGATGGCCAAAGCCCCTTGCAGGAGTTGGGTGGCTTTGTCGGCCCAAGCGGTCAGCCCTTGCAAACCTTTGAGTTGCCGGTCGATGGCCCAAAAGAGATTGACAGCCGTCGGGCGGGATTGGCGCAAGGCTTCCACTTGCGTTGCAAAATAAACCTCGGGGTCAGGGGCTTTCGCGGCTTCTTGCGCAGCCAAATACAAGCCCAAAGCAGCCGTAGCCCCAATCAAAGGCGCTCCCCTTACGGTCATACTTTTGATGGCCTCTACTACTTCGGCAGTGGTGGTAAGGTCGCGCACCAGCATTTGATGGGGCAAGTGTCGCTGGTCAATTACTTGAATGGTATGCGCCTCGTTGAGCCAAATGGTGCGCAAGCGTTGGGTAGTGGGAGTATTCATAAACTTTGGAGGTCAATGGCAGAGAAATCGGGTACGGTAGTAAATCGCACACTGGGCGGTGTGTTGGGTCTTGCCAGATGAATGGTTTTCATTCCGGCCAACTGGGCGGCTTCCAACTCGGCTTCTACGTCTGACAAAAACAATATGTCGTAAGCAGGATGGCCTACAGCTTGGTTGATTTTTTGGTATGAACTGACTTCGCGCTTTGCACCAACTTGGGTATCGAAATAAAAGGAGAAATAGGGCGTAAGATCGCCAAAAATAGACGACCCAAAAATCAATTTTTGGGCTTCGACCGAGCCGGACGAATAAACCCCCAACCCAATGCCTTGCTGGTGCCAATTTTGCAAAGCTTTCGGTACATCGTCGTAAATATGCCCTTTGAGTTCGCCTCGCTGGTAGCCTATCCTCCAAACAAACCCTTGCAGGGCTTTGAGGGTGGTTTGTTTGACATCGGCTTGGGTAAGCTCGATAAACAATTGCGTTGTTGCTGATTCGTTCAACGACTGCTGGCGTTCTTCCTTCGCCCAAAGTTGCAAATCGGCATAGCATTTTACCACAAAGGGATCGTCGGCAAACTCGGCCACTGCTTCGGGCAGGTGCTCGATGAAATAGGGAAACAGCGTTTTATATACAAAATCGACCGAGGTAGTCGTGCCTTCTATGTCGGTCAGTATAAATTTTACCATTAGCTTGCCAACTTTGCTTGATGTTGCACCAAACGTTCGACGGCGCGCTCCATCGTTTCATACTTTTTTGCAAAACAAAAGCGAATCACTTTGTTATCGACTTGATCGGTGTAAAAAACCGAAACCGGAATACTGGCCACCCCAATTTCTTGTGTCAAGCGGCGTGCATAGACTGTATCAGGTTCTTGGCTTAGGTGTCCATACGATGCCAACTGAAAATAAGTGCCCTGACAAGGCAATAGCCGGAAGGGGGTTTGCGCCAAGAGTTGGGCAAAAAAATCGCGTCGTTCTTGGTAAAACGCCGACAACTCTAAATAAGCTTCCCGAAAGGGCAAAAAGGCTGCTAAAGCGTGCTGCAATGGGGTGGGCGTAGAAAAAGTATTGAACTGGTGTACTTTGCGAAACTCTGCCGTTAGGGCGGGCGGCGCGATGCAATAACCAATTTTCCAGCCGGTGGTGTGGTAGGTTTTGCCAAAAGAAGACACCACCAAGCTGCGTTCGCGCAAAGCAGGATAACGCAAAACGCTTTGGTGCTGATGTCCATCGAAAATGATGTGCTCATATACCTCGTCGCTGAGCACCCAAGCCGAATGATTGACCAACAAAGCTGTAAGCTGTTCAAAATCAGTCTGTTGTAAAATGCTACCCGTGGGGTTATGGGGGGTGTTCAGGATGAGGAGCTTGGTTTTAGGCGTAAGTTTTTGGGCTACTTCTGCCCAAGGAATGCTGTAATCTGTGGCGTTGAGCGAAATAGGCACTACCTTGCCCTGCGCCAGCTGGATGGCCGGGGTGTATAAATCGTAAGCCGGCTCAAAAATGATGACTTCATCTCCCGGTTCTACCAAAGCCATAATAGCATTGAAAAGAGCCTCGCTTGCTCCCGAAACCACCGTAATTTCGTCCATAGGGTGTACTTCGGCACCATACAACGCGGCTGTTTTTTCGGCGATGCGTTCGCGCAACAAAGGCAAGCCCGCCATCGGCGCATATTGATTGAAGCCTTTTTGCATGGCTTCGGTAACAAAGGTCAATAGTTTGGGGTCGGGATCGAAATCGGGAAAACCTTGCGAGAGGTTGATGGCTTGGTGCTCTTGCGCCAGTTGCGACATCACTGTAAAGATGGTGGTGCCGACTTGCGGAAGCTTAGACCGAATCAGGGTTTGAGTGGGCATAATACACAAATAAGTTTTGGCAAATCTACAAAGAATAATGCAGTGGATACAAGGCTTTGGGGGGTATAAAAACAACTAAAACTTTGTAATCGACAAAAAAAGTACAACTTTGTGGTGTTGAACAATCTATTGAAAACTAAACAAAATCTAATCGTAAAATGAGTTCATTTCAAAACCAAGTCGTTTGGATCACCGGAGCTTCTTCCGGCATTGGCGAAGCCTTGGCCGTTGCTTTTGCCCACGAAGGAGCGGTATTGGTGCTTTCGGCGCGTCGCGAAAGCGAATTGCAGCGGGTAGCGCAAATGTGCCAAGGAGCCAAAGAGGTGTTTATCTTGCCTTTAGACCTTACCGATAGCGCTTCGTTGGTTGCAAAAACCCAAGAAGTGGTGGCTAAGTTTGGCAAAATTGACGTATTGGTCAACAATGGCGGCATTAGCCAACGAGGCTTTGTAAAAGACACTAATTTTGAAGTAGATAGGCGCATTATGGAAGTCAATTTTTTTGGCACCATCGCCCTTACCAAAGCCGTGTTGCCGGTAATGTTGCAACAGAAATCAGGTAAAATTGCGGTGGTGAGCAGTTTGGTAGGCAAATTTGGCACACCGCTTCGTTCGGCCTATTCGGCTTCTAAACACGCTTTGCACGGCTATTTTGATGCTTTGCGGGCCGAAGTGTGGAACGATGGCATTCGGGTGTTGATGGCTTGCCCGGGATTTATCAAAACCAATGTTTCATACAATGCCCTCACTGCCGATGGCTCGCCACAAAATAGTATGGACGACGGCCAAGCCAAAGGGATGAGCGCCGAACGTTGTGCCGCAAAAATCATCAGTGGCCTGAAAAGAAACAAAGAAGAAATTTACATTGCCGGTTGGGAGAAAATAGGGCTACTTGTGAAGCGCTTTTTCCCAAGTTTATTTTCACGAATGATTCGCCGAATGAAGGTTACTTAAATATTAGCGGAACGCTTACGTTATGAAAACACTTTTCCTGATTTTTTCACATACATTGACCCCAGAGCAAGTATTAGATGCCGAAGCCTCTTTGGGGGCGAGCGAGTTTATCGGCTTGCCCCCCGACTTGCAAACGCTTTTTAGCCAAGTGCCTGCCGATTTGGAAAGTTTGCAGCAGTATTTGCGCCCAATTTTCAACTGGATAGACCAAAACGCCTCCGACAATGACGATTATGTGCTGATTCAAGGTGATTTTGGCGCTACTTATTTACTGGTTGACTATTGCAAAACCTTTGGCTATGCTATCCCGATTTATGCCACCACCGAGCGCGCCGTTATCAACGAAACCCAAGAAGATGGCTCGGTTACCGTGCAGCGCATCTTTCGACACAAGCGGTTTAGGAAGTATTGAAAGAAAAAAAAGATCTGACAGGTTTTGAAAACCTGTCAGATCTATCACAATTTACTGCTTCACCACCATTTTGTGGTAAGTTTCGCTGCCCACTTGCAAGCGCAGGGTATAAACCCC
>DMHB01000453.1 GCA_003449595.1 Microscillaceae bacterium
AAAATAATATTTCAAAATCCAATTGACAACTTCTTGTTTTGGAATTTGTTTGGGCTGTGTGCAATCAAAAATATTGACAAACCCCGTTTTTGCCAATATTTCAATGAAAAATAACCAATCGGCTTGCGCCCATCCAAAGAAGATTAGGTGGAAAAAACTATTATATTTTCTAACACGTTATAATTCAATACAATTGCATTTTATAACTTGTGCCTTCAAACCAAGTGTTCACTTTAACATCATAATTATGCGTCTTAATTTTCGATTTTTCGCTTTTGTTTTCTTGCTAAGTGTTTTTGTAGGTTGTACTCCCAAAGTTACTCGCATTGACCCAAATGAGCAGGTTGATTTAAGCGGACGTTGGAATGATACAGATTCCCAGCTTACTGCCGAAGAAATGATTCGTAGTTCTCTTTCTGAGTCTTGGTTGCGTCGCTTTCGCGAAAAAAACGACCGCCAGCCGGTAGTAATTGTAGGAACTATCATTAACAAAACTTCCGAGTTTATCGATGCCAATACCTTTGTAAAAGATATGGAGCGCGAATTTATCAAGTCGGGCTTGGTGCGCGTAGTACAAAATGAACAATTGCGTGAAAAAATTCGTGGCGAACGAGCCGACCAGCAAGACTTTGCCAGTCCCGAAACTCAAAAGAAGTTTGGTAAAGAATTGGGTGCCGATTATATGATTTTTGGCAACATCGCGTCTATCATTGACCAAGCCGGCAACAAGAAGCTTATTTTCTACAAAGTAAATTTGGAATTGGCCGATATGGAAACCAATGAATTGGTTTGGGTAGGTGATAAAGAAATCAAGAAATTGCGTACCAGATAAATCTTAGGGTTTTTTAACCGGTCTTTATCAATAAAAGACCGGTTTTTTTGTGGTATTTTCAAAACACCCGATGCCCAAACCCGCTTATAACTCCTACATTTGTATTAAAAATCTAAGAAGTCAGTCTGTTATGTATAAAATAAGGTTTTTTATCCTATCTCTTCTGGTTGTCGGCCTGAGCAGCTGTATGACTTACTACCAACGCAATGTTGATTTTTACAGAAATTTTGAAACCGGCAGGTTCGATGTGGCCGAAAAAGTACTTGAGAAAAATAAGAAAATGGCCAAAGGCAAAGACAGGTTGCTGTATTTCCTGAATTTTGGCACAGTCAATGCCTTGCAAGGCGAGTATGAAATGAGCAACGAATATTTTGAAGATGCCTACCTCTATGGCGAAGACTATGTAAAAGAGCCCTTTGCCAGCATTGGCCAATACCTGCTAAACCCAACAGTAGTGCCTTATAAAGGCGAAGATTTTGAGCATTTGTTGGTCAATTATTATAAAGCTGTCAATTTTTTAAAAATGGGTGATATGGAATCTGCCCTCGTTGAATGCCGTCGGATGGATGTGCGCTTGCGTGCGCTCAGCGACAAATACACCAGCGACAATAAGTTCAAACGCGACGCCTTTATTTACAACTTGATGGGCATTATTTATGAAGCTAATCAAGACTATAACAACGCATTTGTGGCTTATCGCAATGCAGTAGAAATTTACGAAGAAGATTACCACAAGTTTTTTGAAATGGAAACGCCCCGGCAACTCAAAATGGATTTGCTGAGAATGTGCTATAAAATGGGTTTTGAAAGTGAATTATTGTTTTTTCAGGATAAATTCCAGATGACCTACGAGCCTGAAGCTAATGAAGGCAAAGGAGGAGAACTGATTTTCTTGTGGCACAATGGCTTAGGGCCGCTCAAAACCGAAGTATTTATCAATTTTGGCGTAAACCATAATGGCGGCCATTGTTATTTTAGGAATGACGAAATGGATTTGTTTTTTGATTTCGATGATGGCGAACAAAACTTGACCTCCGATCAAATCAAGGCATTGGATGGGCTTTCATCGATTTCGGTGGCTTTTCCAAAATACATCGAGCGTCCTGAGTTTTTTAGTGCTGCTACACTCATTTGCGGCAACGATGCCAAAGATTTGCAATTGGCAGAAGACATCAATAAAATTGCTTTCAAATCGCTGCGCCAAAGAATGCTATTAGAATTTGGAAAAACCTTGATTAGGGTAGCCCTAAAAGAAACCATCGAGAAAGTTGCAGAAAAAAAGGATGCCACTTTAGGCTTATTGGTTGGGATTTTCAATACGGTAACCGAACAAGCCGACACAAGGGCTTGGCATAGTATTCCGCACGGTATTTATTATACCCGTATGTATTTGCCTGAAGGCCAGCAAACTGTACAATTTGTGCCACGTGCCGCAGGGGGAAGTCAAACCTATGACTTTACATTCAATGTGCAGAAAAACAAGACTATTTTTCACACCTTCCATTCCTTACAAGTCGATCCGTCGTTCGACAACCCGTATTATTGAGAGCGCTTGTAAAACAAACTTGATGTGTAACAATGCCTTGGAAAACCTCCGAGGCATTTTTTATTGGGTGAGTATTTACACAATTCAATTATTAGATTTGAGTTGTTTTTTCCAAGCCCAAAGATACTTTACCGCCAGTGAGGTGTGAGTGCCCCAAGCCGCTGAGATGCCAAGCATTTGCGATTTTAGTTTGCTTGCCGGATTCAGTTCATACACTTGGGTCATCACCTGTTTCAGGTGAAAATCGTCGGCAGGGAAAATATCGGGTCTTTGTAGGGTAAACAGCAAAACCATATCGATGCTCCAAGCGCCATTTCCTTTGATGCTTGAGAGCTGCTGGCGCACTTCTTCGTTGCTCAACGAATGCCACTGGATGGAAGGGTTGGTTTTGAAAAAATCATAAACAGCCTGTACGGTTTCCAATTTCTGTATCGAAAGCTTGAGTTTTTGCAACAAGGTTTCCTCAAAAATCGGATAGTTTTGCAGCGTCAATTGTTCGATTTCTGCACTCAGAAGCACTTTTTCAAATATTTTCTTGGTGCTTCGATAATGAATTTGTTGCTCTACCACACAACTCATCAAGTCGAAGAAAACGTCTTGGGTACTGTTTATTATGGGCAGTTCTACTTTTTCGATGATAGAGGCCAATCGGCTATCTGCGGATTGTAAATAGGAGAGGGCAGGCTGTGTCATAAACCATTGCTTTAGGATGGGATAACAGATAAATCGCGGAAGTTGTTGGGAAGGTTTTGCCTGTCAACCATCTTTTTTGTGGGACACAGAGAAGGGAAGGGATGGATGTAACTATATCATTATCAGGCTTGAATACGCGGTTACCCA
>DMHB01000390.1 GCA_003449595.1 Microscillaceae bacterium
TAGAGGTTATCCAAAACATTATTAAGCACGCTATTCCACTTCCCAAAAAATTTAGCACTTCTGTCGTCGAAAAGAACAAAGCTTTGTGTATTTTCGGAAAAGACGAAGACGGTGATTTTTATATCACATCAGCCAATACAATTACACAAAAAAGAGCCGAACATCTACAGTACCTGATAGAATATCTAAATCAACTTAAAACCACTAGCTTACAGACTTTCTATCGTAAATCTTTAGAATCGGTGCTCCTGTTTGATAGGAAAGGACAAATGGGATTGGTAGAGATTGTCTTAAAATCAGGTAATCCCATATCGTTTCAGTTCAAAAAAATCAGCAAAAATTTTGTGTATTTTATTATGAAAGTAAAAATTCAATCGTCGCCTCAATCTATTGTTTCTGACGATATACTTACTAAACGCTAACTGGATCTACGTTCATAATCCCATCTTTTACAAACACACACATTTTCTATCGAGTGTATCCATTCTAATCCTTTGGAATATCTCCCTTCTTTTGCATCCTCATTACTTTTCTCCCTTGCCTTGTTCTATAAACTGCCATATTGAATTAGCCCCATTATTAAAAAAAGAAAAGCCGCTCTATTGACAAGAGCGGCTTTTACGGGTAAATAACAGGAATAACTCAGCACAACAAGCAAACTACTTTACTTCTTTTCAGCAGTAGCTTCGTTCGGATCTTTAATATCTACGTTCTCTAACAATAAGATATTCATAGCGTTGGCTTCCAAATTCTTAATACGCTTTTGTCTCAGCTGAATCACTTCATCATAATATAAAACAATGATAGGAGCGTCTGCAATCATCAATGAGTCCATCTTTGAATAAAGATCATATCGGCTAAAACGATTTGAATTATCATCAATTTTTAATGCTTGGTCATACAACTTATCGAATTCGGGATTGCTGTAATGTGTTTTGTTAGGACCGGCAGGCGCAAAATTTTCTTTCTTTCCATAAAACAGTTTCAAGAAATTTTCAGCGTCAGGATAGTCGCCAATCCAAGAACCTCTGAAGAAGGTAGCCTTCCCATTATCCACCAATTCTTGGTGCGTAGTAAACTGATTAGTTTGAATGTTTACAGTGATGCCAATGTCCTTCCAACGTTTTTGCAAAATTTCAGCAATTTCTTTGTCAGAAGAATGGGTATAAAGAGTAGTTTCAGGAAAATCTTTTCCATTAGGATAGCCTGCTTCCTTGAGTAATTCTTGGGCTTTTTTCAAGTCAAACTTATAACCTTTCACACGGGAAGTATCAAAAGAGGGCAAAGCGTTGGGTACAAAACCAAAATCGCCGGGGAATCCTAATTTGTTACGGGTAAAATCAGTAATACCTTGACGGTTGGTGGCATAGCTCAATGCTTGGCGTACTTTCTTGTTGAGGAAAGGGTTTTTCTTTTCGTCATCACCTTCAATCAGAAAACCTACGTACTCAGTCAAGAGGTAAGGAACTTTATCTACCTCAAATTTTGATTTAAACTGTTCTTTGATCTTTCCGGTTTGTTTATCCAGAATTTGGTCACGAGAATTACCCGTGATACCGGTCAAGAAATCTAAATTACCATCAGTAAAGGTGATGTAGGCTTGGTTGGGGTCTTCAATGAATGATACTTGAATACCGTCAAGATAGGGAAGGCTATTACCTGAAGCGTCTCTCTTCCAATAGTTTACATTCTTTTCTAAAACAAGGCTTTGTTTTTCGACCCACTTCTTCATCATAAAAGCCCCTGTGCCTACAGGATTAGAACGAAATTCTTTTCCATACTTTTCAACTGCTTCTTTAGGCACTACAAAAGCGTAAGGCATTGCTAAGACATTGATGAAAATTGAAGAGCGTTCACGCAAGTGGATACGAAGCGTTGTATCATTCACTGCTACGAAACAAGTATCAGAAATTTCACCTTTTGCATCTCGGAGTACTTTGTCAGAAAAAATCCAAGAACCAGTGCTCGCAGTGTTTTTATCTAAAATACGCTTGAAGGTGTAAACAAAATCTTCGGCTACAACTTCACGGCCTCTACCACTTGGGAAGCAAGGGTTATCGTGAAAACGAACTCCTTTTCTAATGTGGAAAGTGTAAGTTTTGCCATCTTCAGAGATTTTGTAAGAATCAGCCAATTCATTCACGACATCCAAACTTTTATTAAGGCTAACTAAGCCGTTGTAAATCTGGGTTGTAGCCCAAATGTTGGCTCGATTACGGGCAAAGGCCGGGTCGAGAGAAGATAAACCCCCTGTCTGGTTATATCGGAAGATTTTCTTGCCGCCATCCCCAGAGGAGCCTCCTCCCAAAAGCCCGCAAGCGCTTAGAGCTGAACTAAGTAATACCAACGTGAGAAGTTGTCGTATCATACTTTTCTTTTTTTTGGAATGAAACCTTGTTATTAGTTATAGTTATATTTGCAAGTCGTTTGTCTGGAAGTTCAAATAAAACTTAAATTAAGCTTAAATTCAAAAAATATACAAATATTTTTTTCTGCAACACTGATATTTGTGAACCAGCGCATTGAGTTCGCACAGTTGAACAACGAAATAAGCTGTTTTTCAATATATTAACTCTCAAAAATACATATTTAAATCAATTAATTTTGAATTGGCTAAGTTATTTCTTTATCAAAATTCGTACTAAATCTATTTCAGCCCCTGTGTTTTTGATTCAAAAGCTGTTTGATTACCTCCCTACTGCCACTTTCAACCAACGAAGTAAGTTATTTTACTTGGCAGGTGGGCTATTTCTTTCACTTGCCTTGTCCGATGTTAGCGCACAAGTTACTAAAGACTCTACCCAAGTGTTAAAAGACAGCGTGTCTGCTAAAGAAATAGGCAAAATTGAAGTACAAGATACCCTGTTCGCGCCTGCTCAAAAGAAATTTATCCCTCGTAAAGCTGCTTTATTTGCTGCAGTGCTTCCCGGGTTAGGTCAAATCTATAACCGGAAATATTGGAAACTTCCCATAGTATATGGCGCAGCAGGACTACTTGTTTTTCTGGCTATTGATGCCAACCAAGCATTCTTATCTCTACGTGAGTCATATTTTGCAAAAACGCAACCCAACAGTGGCCGCATAGACCAGTTTCCCGGACTAACAGCCGCTACGTTGGTGCCAAATTTTCAATCGGCGCGACGCGACCGAGACTTTTACATCATCTTAGCAGGGGCAATTTATGCGCTGCAAATTGTCGATGCTTTGGTCGATGCGCACCTCAAAGGTTTTGACTTATCTGATAATTTAAGTTTACATATCAAGCCTTCTTTTCAAACAGCTGCTTTTTCGCAACCTGTAGTAGGTATAAAATTGGCGCTTAGTTTTAAATAATTCTTCTTTTAACCCTTATATGAATATCATTTTAATAGGATACGGAAAAATGGGTAAAACCATCGAGAAGATAGCTCGCTCTCGTGGACACCACATTCAAGCAGTAATTGATGTTGACAACCGCGCAGAATTACAATCTATCCAAAACCCCGATGCGGTTGCTATTGAGTTCACCCAGCCCGAATCGGCAGTTGAAAACTTAAAGATTTGTATGCAAAACCATATTCCGGTAGTCTGCGGCACTACAGGTTGGCTTGACCACAAACCTGCTATTGAGCAATTATGTCAAACCCATCAAAACGGGTTTTTCTATGCTTCTAATTATAGCATAGGTGTCAATATATTTTTTAAACTGAATGAGTATTTGGCCAAGGTGATGCAGCACTACCCTGAATACACCCCCTCAATTACAGAAATACATCATACAGAAAAGAAAGATGCCCCGAGCGGAACAGCGATTACTTTAGCAGAAGGTGTTTTGGCCAATTATCCTTCCAAAAAGGGCTGGAAAAATGAAATGACCAGTGCCGCTGAAGCTCAATTAGGAATTGTATCGCTCCGCGAGCCAAACGTCCCCGGCACTCATACCATCCAATATAGCTCGACCATCGACGACATCAGCATTACCCACTTAGCGCATAGCCGCGAAGGATTTGCCACCGGTGCGGTACTGGCGGCTGAATGGCTACAAGGTAAAAAAGGTATATTTGGTATGCCTGATTTGTTGAACAATGTATTCAGCAAGATTTAATTTGCTGCGCTTAATACCTCAATTTTTTTTTTGATCAATCTCTTATTTTTATATACCTATGAGTACAACTGAAACAAATTTGGCGTCTCCCGTTACTCCTGAAAAGCCAAAACCTAAAAAATCGGCAGTCAGAGAGTGGCTTGATGCTATGGTTTTTGCAGTAATTGCAGCCACTATTTTACGCTGGCTTTTGTTAGAGGCTTATACAATTCCTACCTCTTCTATGGAGGGTTCTTTATTGGTAGGCGATTTTTTGTTTGTGAGCAAAGTTCACTACGGCGCACGCAAGCGGCAAGATCGGAAGAGCGCACGTCTGAATACCAGTCACACAAACATCTCGT
>DMHB01000177.1 GCA_003449595.1 Microscillaceae bacterium
CTTAGGCACCTTTCAAGGCTTCCGCTCCCCCTACAATTTCAAGAATTTCCTTGGTAATGGCTGCTTGTCGGGTTCTGTTATACATCAATTGCAATTCTTTGATTAGCTCACCTGCGTTTTCAGTAGCTTTGTCCATCGCTGTCATCCTTGCACCATGTTCAGAAGCATTAGATTCTAATACTGCTTTATAAAGTTGTATTCGCAAGGATTTTGGGATTAACTCTTGTATAATCTCTTCTTGACTTGGTTCTAAGATATAGTCCGTATTGTTTTTATCTTTTTTCACCTCAGCGACAGTTTGTTCTAAAGGTAAAAAAGGCTCAATACGCACTACCTGTGTTGCTACGTTTTTAAATTCATTATAGATTACTTCTACCTTATCAAACGACCGTAGTTTAAAGGCTTCTAAAATAAAGTCAGCTGCTTGTTTTACTTTCGCAAAACTAAGGTTCTGAAAAGTCTGCACAAAGTCCCCAACAATAGGCAAGCTTCTTCTTCTAAGAAAATCATAGCCTTTAGAGCCAATAGGAAGGAAAGTAACCTGCCCATTTTGGTGCAAGTTGCCATACTTTTCTTCTACCACTGCCAAGGCATTCTTCATAACATTGCCATTGAAAGCACCACAAAGTCCTCGGTCAGAAGTAATACAGATAATCAATACCTTTTCGATAGGTCTAACTTGCAAATAAGGACTTTCGATGTCCTCCTTAGGCAAGTTGGTAGTCAAATTCTGTAAAATATTGGCCAAAGTACCCGCATACGGACGCAAGGCAACAATGTTATCTTGCGCTCTTCTCAACTTTGCAGCCGACACCATTTTCATCGCCTTGGTAATTTGCTGCGTAGAGCGTACAGATTGAATGCGGTTTCGTACTTCTTTTAAACTTGGCATAATTGCTTAAATATTTATACTTAAAAAGTGGAAGAGGAAGGCATCACGACCTTCTCTTCCATTATCAGAATTTATGCTTTATAGTTTTTAGCTAAACTGTTCGCAATATCTTTCAATGCTTGCATTTCGGCATCTCCAAAAGCGCCTTTGCGGATGGCATCGAGTACTTCTTTTTTCTCAACATTGACAGTCTGCAAGAACTCTTTTTCAAAGTCTCTTGCCTTATCAACGGGTACATTATCCATCAAACCGCTTGTAGAAGCATAAATTATGGCCACTTGTTGCTCTACAGAAAGAGGAGAATATTGAGGCTGCTTCAAAATTTCTTGGTTACGGCGTCCACGATCGATGGTAAGTTTGGTAGCTGCATCCAAATCAGAGCCAAATTTAGAAAAAGCTTCCAATTCACGGAATTGAGCTTGATCCAATTTCAAGGTTCCGGCTACCTTCTTCATAGATTTAATCTGGGCCGAACCCCCTACACGAGATACTGAAATACCTACGTTGATGGCAGGGCGAATCCCTGAGTTGAAAAGATTAGTCTCCAAGAAGATCTGACCGTCAGTAATCGAAATTACATTGGTTGGGATGTATGCAGAAACGTCGCCGGCTTGTGTCTCGATAATTGGTAGCGCAGTCAAAGAACCTCCACCCTTTACTTTGCCTTGCAAAGAATCAGGAATATCGTTCATCTGTTGGGCTACTTCATCGAAACTGTTAATTTTTGCTGCACGCTCCAACAAACGGCTATGCAGGTAGAAAACATCGCCGGGGTACGCTTCGCGGCCTGGTGGGCGACGAAGTAACAAAGACACCTCACGGTAAGCCACAGCTTGTTTAGAAAGATCATCATAAACTACCAATGCAGGGCGGCCAGTATCACGGAAATATTCGCCAATAGCAGCACCTGTAAAGGGCGCAAAGAACTGCATTGGAGCAGGATCTGAAGCGGAGGCCGATACTACTGTGGTGTAGTTCATGGCACCTGCTTTAGTCAAAGCATTCACTACCTGTGCTACTGTACTTGCTTTTTGACCAACTGCCACATAAATACAATAAACAGGTTCGCCACGCTCATAAAATTCGCGTTGGTTGATGATGGTATCGATGGCTACGGCAGTTTTGCCGGTTTGTCTATCGCCAATGATTAGTTCGCGTTGACCACGACCAATGGGAATCATCGCGTCAATTGCCTTGATTCCTGTTTGTAATGGTTCGTTTACAGGCTGGCGGTAAATTACGCCGGGGGCTTTACGCTCAAGGGGCATTTCGAATACCTCACCTTGGATAGGCCCTTTGCCATCGATTGGCTCTGCAAGTGTGTTCACAATACGACCTACTAACCCTTCGCCTGCTTTGATAGATGCAATTTTGTTGGTTCTCTTTACATTATCACCTTCTTTAACATTAGTAGATTCACCCAACAATACCACCCCTACATTGTCTTCTTCGAGGTTGAGCACCAAGCCTTTTAAACCATTGTCGAATTCTACCAATTCACCGGCTTGCGCCTTGGATAAACCATAGATGCGCGCCACACCATCTCCAATTTGGAGTACTGTCCCTACTTCTTCAAGTTCTGCTTCTGTACGAAAATTGGATAATTGTTCGCGTAAAATGGCAGAAACTTCATCAGGTCTGATTTGAGCCATACGTATTTGTAATTTTTAATACTTAAGATTGTAAAAACTTTAATTTAACTTTTTGCAATGCGTGTTTTACGGAGTTGTCAATCCGTATATCACCTATTTTGAGAACATACCCACCAATGAGCTGGGCATCCACTTTTACTTGTAATTCAATGTGTTGACCAGTTTGTGTCTCAAGCTGAGCCTGCAACTGTTGGATAGTTTGTGCATCCAATTCAGTTGAAGCTATGAAATCTACTTTTTGAATCTTTTTCTGGGCGTTATAAAGCGCTACAAAAGCCTTGCTGACATCATACAATAATGACTCTCTATTCTTGCGTGCCATCAAACTAAATAGATTAAAGGTAAGTGCATTTACCTTGGCTTTGAATAACGCATCTAAAATAGAAAGCTTTTTGAACCCACGAATTACGGGATTGCGAAGTACAGCAGCCAGCTGTTTGTTGTCATCACAAGTTTGTGCAAACAACTTAAGGTCTTGATATACTTCTTCCAATAGGTTTTTTTCCATTGCCAAGTCCATAATGGGTTTGGCATATCGGTAAGCTACACCTTGTTCAGACATTGGTCTTAGTTGATTTTAAGTTCTTGGATCAAATCGCTTACTAATTGCTTTTGCGCATCTTTATTTTCAAGTTGCTTTTTCAAGATTTTCTCGGCGATTTCGATGGAAAGACCAGCTATTTGTGCTTTGATCTCGTTTACTGCAGCCTGTTTCTCACTATCAATTAATCTTTTTGCATCTTCAAGCATTTTGCTAATTTCTTTCGCAGTCTTATCCTTTTCTTCAGCGCGATAATCATCAGCTGCTTTTTTGGCAGCTTTGATCAGCTGATCACGTTCTAAGCGAGCTTCATCAATCATTTTTTGATTGGTTGCCTGCAAGTTTTGCATTTCTTGACGAGCCTTGTCAGCAGAAGCCAAGGCTTGCTCAATAGACTGCTCACGTTCTTTCAAAGAGTTG
>DMHB01000178.1 GCA_003449595.1 Microscillaceae bacterium
CTGGTAGTGTAGGCTTAAACGAACTTAGATTGGCGGCTGCCAAACAGACAATGTTTGTGGCTGAACAAATAGAAGGGCCTTCTTCTGCTACAAGAGCCATTCCACCAAGCGAAATTTTCAATTTTATTTCTACTTCACGCCATTGGCGTATTAGAAATTTACCTTATGTAGCTAATGGAGACATCAGCGCAGCAGATAATTCAAATTATCGTTTGACACGTGTATCACTTTGGTTTGATGCACCCAGCGAAATTATATCAGGTAATGTAGCCAACACCATCTTCTCTGATCTGTTGCAATTACGCATCGTAAAAGACTCGATTGGTACTTGGAATGCTGCCTTGAGCAATGATAACAATGTGGTGAACCCTACTTATAATGATGCCACTACGCACGAAAATCGAGCTAAATTGGGAACGGCTCACCCCGGCACACTATGGCGCAATGTTGATACAGGAGGTGGTATTGAGGATATTAACCAAAATGCCATCCAAGCAGAGAGCGATTTATTAGGTATTAACTCTCCGGGCGGTTTTGGAGATGGCACCTTTGCTTTGGCCTTCAACTATACGGCTCTTCCCATTAGTTTCTTGGATTTAGAAGCTACCTTGAACGCTAACAAAGAGGTTCAACTTCGATGGACAGCAGGAAATCAGAATCCTACTGAGAAGTTTATATTGGAGCGTAGTTTTGATGCTTCACTATTTAGAACACTTGGAGAAGTTGCTGCCAAGCCGTTCGACCCTAATACCAATTTGCAGGTGTATAATTTTACAGACAGACAGCCACAAAATGGTATGAATTATTATAAAGTACACCAGCTTACAAGCAATAGGCAGGATAAATCATCCAAAATTGTTTCGGTGAATGTCGAAAATGGAGAAGTATTTATTATCTATCCTAATCCAATTGAAAAAGGAGGTTTGCTTAGCATTGCTTCCAGTGCAAAGCCCGGCGAGGAGGTTGAAGTTTCGTTGGTAGATGTTTCTGGTAAGATTGTTTTGCAAAGAGCTACCCGCGCCACAGGTGAGCCGCTTGTTGTTCAATTGGATAAAAATTTGTCAGATGGTGTGTATGTGGTTCGGTTGAAAACTGAAAGCAAAACCTATCAAGCGAAGATTGTTATTCAGTAAATCAAAAGATCGTTTCCTGTTTCAGGAGGTGAATTAAACTCATAAGGCTTTGTATATTTGCGATATACAAAGCCTTGCTTTTTCGATGCACGCCAGTAGAAACCGTAAAATTCTCTTTAATACAATTATTGTTACCACTTTGGTTACTGATGTGATGCCACTCTTAGGAATGTGGCTCTTGGGGTGGAGTGTTCTCTCAGTAATGTTTTTATATTGGTTCGATTGTTTGATTTTCTTTGGTTTTTTAGTTTTTGGGCTTTTCTTTATCAGTCAAAAAAGCAGGACACTCCGCTTTTCGAAAATCTTATTTTTCTTATTTTTCTATTTTTTCTCAAACCTAATTCAGACATACTTAATTTTCGTGTACAATGGGCAGTTTTATATTCACGAAGAAAGTATAATGTATCGGGATGAAAACCTCACGTTTATCGAATTCATCACCGAAATACAGCATTATATCCGCTTATTCCCTTTCCGAATCTTAGAAGATCACCCTGAGGCTTTGGTTGCTATTGTACTTATTCTTGCCAACCACATGTTCGAACTGTTCAATCCCTATCACAACACCACTCTGGGCGGTTGGATGGACTTTGTCAAGAGATTGAGTCTGCCTACGTTTGCCATTTTAATTATTGCATCTGTAAATTTTGTGGCCTTGTTGTTAGAAAATTTAGAGATAAAAGCCTTGCATTGGGCAGCGTTAGGGACTGCCAGCTTGTTTTTAATAATCAAACTCTACTACGACATCAAGCGAATTTTTTTGAAAGCTGCTGAGTACGGAGAAATATAAACATTGCTAAATTACGCCCTTTGTGCTTTGAATATCAACACTGGTGATTTGAATGGCTTGTTTAATACTTCTGGCAAAAGCTTTGAAAATTGCTTCAATTTGATGGTGGGCGTTGTCGCCTTCACAAACGATGTGCAAATTACACAAAGCTTGGTCGCTGAAAGACTTGAAAAAGTGGGCAAACATTTCGGTAGGCATTTGGCCTATTTTTTCCCGAGAAAAGTGTGCTTTCCAAACCAACCAAGGCCGACCTGAAAAGTCGAGGGCTACTTGTGCCAAGCTATCGTCCATCACCAAGTTATAAAATCCATATCTTTCAATGCCCCGTTTGTCGCCCAAGGCTTGCCGAAAAGCTTGCCCCAAGGCTATGGCTGTATCTTCAATGGTATGGTGTTCGTCGATGTGCAAATCTCCATTTGTTTCAACGAGAAGGTCAACTTTGGCGTGATAAGCCAATTGTTCCAACATGTGGTCAAAGAAGCCTATACCGGTGCGGATATTAAATTTACCACTGCCATTGAGGGTTAAATCAACCAATATATCAGTCTCTTTGGTAGTCCTTCTAATTTTTGCTTGCCGTGAAAGCTTTGTTTGTTGCAGGATGTAGTCAAAAATTACATCCCAATCCATAGAAATGCACTGGAATTGTTCTGGAAGAGTTGATAAAGCACTGGCAGATAAACCCTCTTTTTCTTGCAGGATATTAAAAACATCGCCTTGCGTTTGATTGCCTAATAAAATGCCTTTAGTTCCCAAACGATAGGCCAATTGCAAGTCAGTAATCCGATCGCCAATGACAAAAGAGTTGGCTAAATCATACAGAGGGTTATTCATATAATTGGTCAGCATCGCAATGCCGGGCTTTCGGGTAGGTTTGTTTTCGTGTTCAAAACTACGGTCGATTAGCACTTCTTGAAATACGATACCTTCGTTGGCAAGGGTGGTCAGCATTTTTTGGTGTGGCGGCCAAAAATCATCTTCAGGCAAAGAAGGTGTGCCCAAACCATCTTGATTAGTTACCATCACCAAGGTGTAGCCCAACTGGTGTACCAATCGGTGAAGATTGCGAATAACTTTAGGGTAAAATTCTAACTTAGCTAAACTATCTATCTGAAAATTGTCTTGGGGTTCAAGGATGATGGTGCCATCTCGATCTATAAAAAGTACTTTTTTGGGAGTTTGCATAGCAAGTAATTACAAAGAATTTAGTTTTGGGAAGAAATTTCGCCGCGAGGCACTGCTAAAAAGTAAAGAAAACACAAGCCAACTACAAAATAGAGTACTAAGGCAATAATGCTGCCCCGCATACTGCCGGTCAATACTTCGAGCAATCCATAAGAAACAGGCCCCAAGGCCGTAGATAACTTGTCGGTCATATCATAAAAACTAAAGAAAGAGGTGGTGTCAGGCGTGTTTTCAGGAATGAGTTTCGCATAGGTAGCGCGGGCTAAATGGAATCCACCCATCACAATACCAACGCCAACCGCCATCATATAAAACTCTGCTTCGGTTTGCATCCCAAGGGCAAGCAGACAAATCAGAATCCAAATTACTGTCATCGACAACAAGGTGAACCGATTGCCTTTGCGTTTTGAAACGTAGGCAGCCAGAAAAGCACCAATAATGCCAACTAATTGGAGTAGTAAGATGGTGAAAATTAGTTTTTCGCCAGGTAGTTTTAATTCTTTGCTACCAAATAAAGTGGCTAAAAGCAAAATGCTTTGTACACCCATATTGAAAAAGAAATACCCAATTAAAAATATTTTCAAATTGCGCATCTGCGTAACTTGCTTGCCTACTTTGACTAATTCCTCGAAGCCCTTTTTGAAAAGTTTTCCATCAAAATCTTTTTCTTTTTTAGTTTTAGGAAGGTATATAAAAGCGATTTGAGAAAAACCTATCCACCAGATACCCACCAAAAGGAAAGAAAACCTTGTTGCTTGCCCCACATCTGCAAAGCCAAAACTGGAAGGGCTATTGATAAGTATTAGGCAAAAAATGAGATGAATGATACTTCCCAAAAATCCTAAGGAATAACCTCGGGCGCTGATGCTATCTAAACGGTCGTCGGTGGCTATTTCGGGCAGATATGATAAATAAAAAACAATAGAACCACTATAGCCTATGCTGGCCAAGAAAGCCAAAATAATGCCCTGCTCTATATTTTTGCCATCAAAAAAATAAAGACCAATGCAAGCCAATGCTCCCAAATAGGTATAAATCTTCATCAATAGTTTTTTCTTTCCGCCATAATCGGCAATACCTGACAACATAGGCGATAAAATGGTAACCAAAAAGAATGAGCCACCTATGGTATAGGCATATAGGGCGGTAGCTTCAATGGATTGGCCAAAAAAGATGACTTGTTCGCTTTTAAATGCAGCCCGCGTTACAGCTTCATAATATACCGGAAAAATAGCCGCCGTAATGGTAAGATTGTAAACAGAATTGGCCCAGTCGAAAGAGGCCCAAGCATTGATAATACTTGGCTTGTTTTTTTGAAAAGAGGGGGTGTTTTTCATACGTTTAGGCTTGGGTGATGACCGCGGTAGCTTCGATTTCGACTAACAATTTGGGATTGATAAGCGCTTGGATGACCAACATACTGGAAGCAGGGAAAATATCAGCAAAAGTTTCACCGTGGGCTTTCCCGGCTGCCTCCTCAAAGGCGGCTTGTGTAATATAAACACGTGTGCGTATCACATCTTTCAGCGAAGCACCTGCTTCGCGAAGAGCCTTTTCAATTTTTTGAAAGATAAAGATACTTTGGGCATAGGGGTCATTTTCTCCAACAATTTGGCCTTCATCGTTGACGGCAGTTGTACCGGCCACTTCTACTAAGTTGCCTATTTTTACAGCGCGGGCATAAGCATATTTTTTTTCCCAAGTAGTATTCGAAAAAATGAGTTGTTTTTGAGACATTGTTATTTGATTTTCGTAGAAATAGGTATTTGAGCAAGTAATTTATGTATATTTCCTTAAATTGCAAGCTGCTTAAAAGTAACATCTTAAAACTATATTTTTATGAATAATTATGCAAAATTAGATGAAAGCGATCCTCCTGTTGTTAAAATCACTTTCAGCAAAGAAGAACCTTCTGAAGAGGTTTTTGACGATTATTTAAAAAAACTTCACAAAATTATCAGTCAAGACCACCGCATTATACTGCTTTTTGACGCTTCTAATGCCACTTTTTTAAACTCAAAATTGCGCATCAAACAAGGTAAATTTTTGAAAGAATACCAAAGCGCTATCGCCAAAAGTGTGGTAAGTTATGTATTTATCATCCCATCAAAGATTATTCA
>DMHB01000306.1 GCA_003449595.1 Microscillaceae bacterium
CCTTTGGTAAACAAACGCCAAGCCAGCGAGGGCGGCAACAAGATTTGGCATTGCGGAGGCCGAACAGGGCTTCCCTCCCAAAGCGACCACGCCGTTTTGCCTTTTTGCAAGCACCACGTGCCGCCGCTATCACCGGGCACTGTTACTTCGATAAGGCTGCCTTCCTCGGCTTCTATGCGGCTGTAATGATGGGGCAAAGCGCGCATCGAAGTAGCCAAATAAGGTTGATACAAATCTGACGCATACAAGGGTAGTTCTTGCCCTACGGCTTGCCTGATTTGCTGTTGGTGATGCCATTTTTCGGTATATTCTCTGGCAATATGAAACCAGTTGAGCGAGGTTTCCTCGCCTGCCCAAGCCACAGAAAAGGCCGCTTGGTCGAAAGGAGGCAATGCTGCGACCAAGGTTTGAAAACTTTTTCCACTTTCGACCAACCAATCGACCAACACTGCCGGACTTACACGCCGAAAAGCCCGCACCCAATCGGCGTTGAGTTGGTTGAGAAACTGCACCAAATCGGCATAGCTATGGATTTCAGGTGCTTTCTCGCCAAAATAGCCATCGCGCAGCATCGACAATGCCCGCAGGTTGCCATCCAACAAATGGGCGGCCAGGTCTTTTACCCGCCAAAGCGGTGCAAGTGTCGGGCGTTCCCAATCTTCGGGCGCAAGCGACCGCAAAACTTCTTCCAGTAATCGATCCAAGGTCGGAAACAGATGGGCAGTGAAAATGGGGGCTATGGGGGTCATCATCGGCTGTAATTTAGTGTAGGAATACATAGAGGGCTACCAAAACCAAGAGGATAAAACCCGCCCAAAATTTGTAGGCAAAGGTGGTCAACGAAAGGCGCTTGCTCCACTGAAAAGCATTGGAAGCAGGCGGCAGGCTTCGCAGCATCCCCAACGAGGTCAATAGCCCAAAAACAGCTAAGAAGTGCATCAGGCTTTTGCCGATGGGAAAGCGGATGTCTAACACGCTATCGGTCCAAAGCCAGCCGCGTATGCCAAACAACGCGATGGGCAGCAGCGGAAAAAACGCTTGGATGGTCAGCCTTTGCTTCACGGCCAACGAAAGAGGTTTATCCCAAATAGTTACCAGCATCATCAGGTAAGCCAAGGCCAAAAACACCAAGCTCATCCGGTCTAAAAACGGCAGCCCGGGCAGCCCATATTTCAAGGCAATGGTGATGGGAAAAGTAGCTACCACCGCCGCCAAAGCCGCATTGGCAGTGGTGGGCTTCCAAAAAAGCCCAAAAAGAAAAATGGCCACCACCGCCGGACTGATAAATCCGGTAAACTCTTGGATGTATTGAAAAACCTGCTGAAAACTCCCCAACAAAGGAGCTAAAAGGGCTGCTATGGCCACAGCGGCCAAACTGACCCACCGCCCGCCACGCACCAAATGCGCCTCGGTAGCTTTGGGGTGAATGAGGTTTTTGTAAATGTCCATCATAAAAATAGTGGCGGTGCTGTTCATCATCGAGCTAATCGACGACACGATAGCCCCCAACAAGGCTGCCAAAACGATGCCTTTGAGGCTGGTAGGCACCAAACTCATCAGCGCCGGATAAGCCCGATCGGGACGCAAGGTTTGGGGCGTAGCGCCCAAGGTCTGCACAAAAAAGGATTGGCCGCTGTAGTACAAATCATAGACGGCCATCCCGGGTAAAACTACCAAAATAGGCATTAGGAGTTTGAGTCCGGCGGCAAACAAAATGCCATAGCGGGCTTCGGAAAGGCTGCGCGCTGCCAGTGCCCTTTGGGTGATGTATTGGTTGCAACCCCAATAGCTCAGGTTGGCTATCCACATACCACCCAGCAAAACCGTGATGCCGGGCAGGTCGTTGTAAAAAGGATTTTGCGGGGGTAAAATGAGTTCAAATTTTTGGGGATATTGCTGCCACAAACGCAAAAAACCAGCCCAAGCGCCTTGGTGCGCCGATACCCAGTCGAGAGCCAAGTAAGAACAAACCAAGCCTCCCAATACCAAAAAAAACACCTGAATCACATCGGTCCAAGCTACCGCACTTAGCCCGCCATACAACGAATAGGCCACCGAAAACAATGCCAAGCCCACCAGCCCCCAATGCCAGGGCAACCCCAAGGCGGTTTCTAAGCTGAGCGCGCCCAAATAAAGCACGGCGGTCAGGTTGACCAACACATACAAAGCCGCCCAATAAAAAGCCATTCCTATGCGTACCCGCTCGTCGAAGCGCAAAAGCAAGAACTGGGGCATCGTGTAAACGCCTTTTTGCAAGAAAATTGGGATAAACCACTGGGCTACAATGAGTAAGGTAGTAGCAGCCATCCACTCGTAAGCAGCAATGGCCAACCCCATACTAAACCCTGAGCCTGACATCCCGATAAATTGCTCTGCCGAGATGTTGGAGGCAATGAACGAAGCCCCAATGGCCCACCAAGGCAGGGTTTTACCGGCCAAAAAATAGTCTTCCGTATTTTTGTCGTGGTTGTGCCTATCGCGCGAAGCCCAAAAAGCTACCCCAAAAATGGCAAAAGTATAGCCCAAAAATACCCCAATGTCTATCGAAGAAAAACCAGCCATACAGGTCAGAAAAATTAAAAAGGAATCGGGTCCGGATCGTTCGGGTTAGAAAGGTCGGGGGTTGGCAAGCGGTTGATTTTGCTTTCAAAGGTTTTGGTTTTGCTGCCCTGCTCGAAGGCATCTGAGTTGCCCTGAGGCAATTGCCCCATCGTGAAGGTTTCGGGTTCAAGGTTTTCGAAACGGGTATATTTGCCTACAAAGCGCAGGGTAACTTCGCCGGTTTGGCCGTTTCGGTGCTTGGCTATTAGCACCTGGCCGGTGCCGGTGGTGGCGTTGCCGGCCAAATCTTGGGTGATGCCATACACCTCGGGGCGGTACAAGAAAATAACCATATCGGCATCTTGCTCCAAACTGCCCGATTCGCGCAAGTCAGAAAGTTGAGGTTTTTTATCGCCGCCGCGGGTTTCGACCGCCCGGCTAATTTGCGCCAAAGCAATCACCGGAATTTCCAATTCTTTGGCCAAGCTTTTCAGCGAGCGCGAGATGTGTGCAATTTCTTGTTCGCGGTTGCCGATGCCTTTGCCTACATTGTTGGCGGTCATCAATTGCAGGTAATCTACAATAATCATATTGATGCCGTGTTGGGCTTTGAGGCGGCGCGCTTTGGCGCGAAGTTCTAAGATAGACAAGGCGGGGGTATCGTCCACAAAAACTTTGGCGTTCATCAGGCGCTCTACGCGGGCATACAGTTGTTGCCACTCAAAATCGCGCAGCAATCCTTTTTTGAGCACATCGCTGCCCAGCTCCACTTCAGCCGAAATCATCCGGGTTACGATTTGCTCTTTCGACATTTCGAGCGAGAAAAAGGCAAGCGAAAGCTGAAAATCTAAGGCTGCATTGCGCACCAGCGAAAGGGCAAAGGCAGTTTTACCCATCCCGGGTCGTCCGGCAACGATGATGAGATCCGACTTTTGCCAGCCTGCCGTGATGCGGTCAAGCTCCGTAAAGCCTGAAGGAACACCGGTTAGTCCGTCTTTGATGTCTTTTTTGGCTTCTAACTCTTCCAATACTTTTTTGACAATGCCGTGCATTTCGGTAGCATTTTTTCGGAGGCTGCTCTCGGCGATGTCGAACAAGCGCTGTTCGGCTTTGTCGAGCAGGTCAAAAATATCGGTACTGTCTTCAAAAGCTTCTTTTTGCACTTCGGTACTGATTTCGATCAATTGTCGCTTGATAGACTGTTCTTTGATGAGGCGGGCGTGGTGTTCGATGTTGGCCGCCGAGTTGATGCCCGAAGTAAGGCGGGCGATGTAGCTGGGGCCACCCACCAACTCGATTTTGGCCGATTTGCGCAGTTGTTGCGTAACGGTTAGCATATCGATGGCTTCGGCTACAGCCGAAAGTTCTAAAACGGCGCGGTAAATTTCTTGGTGGGCTACTTTGTAAAAATCGTCGGGGCGCAAAATATCCTCTACAATCTGAATGGCATCCTTTTCGAGCATTAAAGCGCCCAGCACGGCTTCTTCCAAATCGACGGCCTGCGGGGGCAGCTTGCCCAATTGGTTGCTCATCGTCGCTAAATTTTGCTGTTTGGTTCGGGTCGGTCGGTTTGTTTCTGCCACGATGGAATTAGTTTTAAAAAGCGAAAAAAATAGGAAGTTGCACCGCAGGATGCAAGTATTTCAAAATCAATACAATGAGTTCAGAAAGAGTTGTGAATGGCTTGGGATACCCCGATTGTAAGACAATATTAAACAAAAACGAACGGAATGACAAATGCTTATTTTACCCAAATACAATGCAAAGCCGCCTTGCTTTGGTGAGTAGCTTGCCACGTTTGGCCCTCTTGGTAAAAAGTAGTGGCCCCGTCGCTGCCCAAGTCCCACAGCAACCCACGCAAAAAAACATTGACCCCCAACGGGATGCTTGTCTGCGCCAAGCGCCCGGCCAAGGCATATTTTTGCCAAGCTTCGCCCTCAGTCAGTTTTTGAATATCTTGCTTATCGACCTCCGACGGATTGGGCTGCCCGCTGTAGCCCTTCCAAGGTTTGCTCCAAGCTTGTTGGCCGCTTACAAACGAAGGCACGACCAACACCTGTACCGAATCTTTTGCCAAGGGGGCATAGCACTGCGCATACCACGAGTCGGCACAAATCAACACCCCGGTTTTGCCGATGGGCAGGTCTAAAATCGGAATATCTTGTGGGGCACCTGCCGCTACAAAAGTTTTTTCTTCGGCAATGGGATAGGCTTTTTTGATGAGCTGCGGATAGGGCTTGCCGGTGGGCAGATATACCACACTTACATTGTACAGCTCGCCGTTGCCAGCCACCAGCTCGTCTTGCTTGAGCGAAGGGTTGGATAGCAAAATAGAGCCGGCCACTATGCTAACGCCGTATTTTTTGGCTAAACCTCCAAAAACACGGTGATAAGTAGCCGCCATTTGGGAGGCTTTGAACGCAAACAAACCATAAGCCATCTGGTCGTTGGGAGATTGTATGCGTTTGGGTAGTGCCGCAGATCGGGTAAGTAATCCATAAATGTTGGAACTCACCATCCATAGCATTGCTTGGTTGAGGGTACTTTGGCTATACACCTCGGCTTTTTCGTGCATCACGACCAGCCAAGTGCCGATGTATTCAGGAAAAACCACCAACGTTTTGGGGTTAAGCCATCCCTGTTTTTGGGCTTCTTGGAGGTAGCCGTCCATTTTTTGGGCAAAAGCCTGCTCGCTGGCATAATCTTGCGGAAGCATCCACGGCTGCACACTCACTACATTGCCTTTTTGTCGGTCTTCGCCGAAGGCTTTTACTTCGCCTACATTGAGCCAGGGGGGTTCCAAGGGAAGCCCACGGCCATAGTAAGTCCAAATCAGAAATACGCTGGTGCTAAGCAACACAGAAGACAAAAAGAAATAAAGCATCAAGCGGCGTGGCGTTACTTTCATAAGAACTGTACTGAGGTTATAAACACTAATTTTTCTTCCAAAACATCATCTTGTGCCATATCGATACCTTCTTCGTGTCGGTTTCGGTTGTAGCCGGTGGGGTTTCGGTTTCACCCTGGCTCAGCAAATATCCGTAAGGAGCCAACGCCGGAATATTGTCTAAAAAAGCTTTGAGGATGGCTACAAAAGGCACAAATAAAATCATCCCCGAAATGCCCCAAATAGCACCTCCTAACAAGAAAGCCAAAATCGCTACGATGGGGTTGATGCTGAGTTGCGAACCCACAATGTTGGGCGTTATGAAATTACCTTCGATGGTTTGCACCAACTGAAACCAGATATACACGGCAATCGGATAAAACAGGCTGTCGTAGCTCACCAAGGCAAACACAATGGGCAACAACGACCCCACCAACACGCCCACATAAGGAATGATAGTAAGAAAAGCAGCTAAAATGCCAAAGAAAAGTGCGTGATGGATACCAATAATCCACAAACCCACAATGTTGAGCAAGGCTATGATGGTGATGACCGTAACCAAGCCTACAATGTAGCGCTGGGTTACTTCTTGAATTTGTTGCTCGATGACGGCAGCCCGCTCTAAATGCTCAAAATCTAAAATTTGATGGATGAAATTTTTGAGAATATGCCGATAATACAGCATAAAAAATACATAAATTGGTATAAAGAGCAAGTAGGTGAAGAAGGTGGTAGTGGCTTGGATAAAACCATTGAGGAGGCTGCCGCCGGTGGTTAAAAAGCCGCTCATATTCTCGTTCAGCCAATTCATTTGTTTTTGGGTATCCATCTGAAAACGCTTTTCGATTTGCTGTTGCGAGATGCGAATCAATTCTTTCACGCGCTTGTCCATCCGAGGTAAATCTTCCGAAAAGCTCAATACATTGCTATAAAGCAATGTGAACAAGATAAAAATAACTGCCACCAACAATAAAATGCTGATGATGATGGAAAAAGTGCGTGAAACCCCTGCCCGCTCCATTCGCTTACACAAAGGCAGCATAAACAATGAAATCAGCAGTGAATAGGCTAAAGGAACCAAAATATTAGAACCTATAACCAATACATAAAAAAACAATAAAATGCCGATCAGCACGATTACAAAGTTGATATGTGCCGGAAAAACCAAGTTGATAGACCTCCT
>DMHB01000111.1 GCA_003449595.1 Microscillaceae bacterium
CTACACGACGCTCTTCCGATCTTGAATGCGTTTGTGTTAGGGTTATATTTATATTTTCAAAATAAACCACAAAATTATAGGAAATAAACTTGCAAAGCAAGTGCTATTCATGAACTTTGCAAGGTTGAAAGGCAAATTTGTCCAGTTTGACCCCTCATTTATCTTTGTTAGCTTCTATGGTTTGGTTACTTAAGCCTCCTCCTTGGGTTCTCTCTTGGTTGCGCAAAGGCAGCGTAGGGCTGACTTTAGGGGCGTATGTAGCGGCTTTCATTTCTCCGGGCAGCTTTTGGCCAAGCGGGTTTGTGGCACTGACCATCCCTTTTTTTTTAATTCTACAATTATTTTTGGCCATTTATTGGCTTTTTTCCCAATACCTCAAGGCCTCCTTGCATACCTTGGCGGTGTTGTTAGGACTTCCTTTTTTGTATAGCACGGTGCAGTATAGTGTCAACAAAGTTCCGGATAAAAATAGTTTTACTGTTTTGAGCTATAATGTAAGGGTGTTCAATGCCTATGACTACTTAGGGGGCGAAAAGTCGCTTAAAACCGCCCAAATGATAAACTGGTTGGCTCAACACCCCGCAGACATCAAGTGTTTGCAAGAGTTTTATTATTTACCCGGTTCTAAAGTTTTTAATACACTGCAACGCATCGCCGAGGCCGGTAAATATCAGTGGGTTACGGTGCCTTCACAGCAAAAAGACAGGCAAAAACCTACTTTTGGAGCAGCAATTTTCAGCAAATTGCCCATTGTAAAACACGGAATATTGCCCTTGGGCAAGCAACCCCACCACAAAGGTTTGTATGCCGATGTATTGAAAAACAACGACACCATTCGCATTATCAATGTACACCTACAGTCGATGAGTATTGATGAAGAAAACTTGTTTGGAAGCGAAGGCCATACCAAACAAGCTCAGCAAGAACGCCTCTGGGAGTTGTTTTACCGACTGAAAAAAGGATTTATACAACGCGCCAAACAAGTAGCTATTTTAGATGAGTTCATTCGGCAGAGCCCTCACCCCATCATTTTATGTGGCGATTTGAACGATGTACCTTATAGTTTTACCTACACCACACTGAAGCAAAATTTGCACAATGCCTTTGAAGCCAAAGGAAGCGGGTTTGGTTTTACTTTTCGAGGCAAACAACTATTTTTTTTGCGCATCGACCACCAGTTTTTTTCCCCGAAACGACTTAGCATACAGCGCTTTAAAACCCTGCAAGAAATTGCTTTTTCCGACCATTACCCCATCGAAGGGGTTTACGCTTTAGAGGCCATCAATTGAAAGTAGTGTTGTTCCAATTGTCTCGTAATGGTATCTTCGGCAAACAAGGCCAAAGCTTTTTGCCGGGCGTTTGCACCGGCTTGTTGGCATATTTCCGGGTTATTTTTGTAGTATAGCAAGTGCTTTACAAAGGCAGCTTGGTCATTTTCGGGGGCTACTTGCCCCACTTCGCCGTAAGGCTCAGGTTGTAGCAGTTCTACTTGGGCATTGTCCATAAAACTATGGTGCGAAACCACAGGCTTGCCGTGAATCATTGCCTCGGCTATATTGAGGCCAAAAGTTTCGCCTTCGATGCGGTAATGCAGCAATACATCCAACGAATTGTAAAAAGCCGACAGCCTGTTCTCGTCGGTAGTCGGGTCTAACAAAATCATATTTTTAAATTGGGCAGCCATTGCACGGGCCTCGGGCGGGGGCGCCAGCCAAAGCAAGTAGGTATCGTCGGCTTGCAATTGTTGAAACACCTCGCGCACAAATAGGCCATTGTCTAAGTTGGGACGGCTGATACGGCCCATAACAAAAGCCTTTTCAGGGATTTGTAAATCTGAGCGCAAATTTTGCTGATGCTTGAGTTTTTGGGTTGGGTAATACAAAACTTGTGCGTTGGGGCTTGTCCAAGCATATTTGTCTTTGAGCCATTGGCTGATTAGTAATACCCTGTCGAGGCGGTTCAGGTAGTGTTCGGAGGCTTTTTTGCCAAAAATACTGTGTTCTACTAAGATAAATTTGCGGTCGATGGCATCAATTTGTCTGGTATAAAAATCTTGCTCATCGCCTCGGTTGAAATGAACAATGTGTGGGTTAACGTTTTGCAACACACGCAAGAAATCGGGCATAGTGCCCAAGAAAACGTGGTCGGCACCCAGTACCTGTTGAAAATCCGGCAAACGGGCAAAATAGGTTTGGTATTTCTCTACAAAACTTTTGCGGTGCTTTGGAAGCAGCGCAGCCGCCAACTGGCGCAGGTAATAGCGGGGTTTTTTATAGTCGGTATGAAAAAACAGGTAAGAATCGAATTGCTCGCGGTCTAAATTTTGACAAAAAGTAAACATAGCCTTTTCGGTGCCTCCAAACCCAACTTGGTTGAGCTGAAATAAAACCTTGATGCGTGCTGCCATAAGGTGTAAATATTGGGTTTACGATGGATTAAAATAAGTTTCCTTGCTGTGCGCTAAGGTTGGGGGAGGGCTTTTCGGTTTGCAATAGTGCGAAAAATTGGCTTTCCGATAAGACAACTACGCCTAATTTTTGGGCTTTTTCGAGTTTGGCCGGCCCCATATTTTCGCCAGCCACCAAATAGTTGGTTTTCGACGAAACACCCGATTGCACTTTGCCACCGTTGGCCTCTATTTTATCTTTGAGTTCTTCGCGGCTGATGTTCGTAAAAACCCCCGAAATAACAAAAGTTTTCCCCGCCAAGGTATCGCTTTCGAGGGTTTGCGTTGGGGTATCGGTTATAAATTGTAGTCCGGCGGCTTGCAAGCGTTGGAGTTGGGCTATTTGTTCTTCATCAGCAAAATAAGCCACCAAACTTTGCGCAATGCGCTCTCCAATTTCATCGATGCCGGTCAGTTCTTCCACAGTAGCTTCGCGCAAGCGGTCGATGTTTTGAAAATGGGCAGCTAATTTTTTGGCTACGGTTTCGCCTACGAAGCGGATACCCAAGGCAAACAATACTTTTTCAAAAGGCATTTGTTTCGATGCCTCGATGCCATTGAGTAAGTTATCGACCTTGAGACGGTCGTCTTTTTTCTTTTGCGTGTCTTTGTAAAAAAAGTCCAATTGCTCTTTTTTTAAATCATAGAGATCTGCCGGCGTAAGTACCAAGCCTTGTTCGTAGAGCAACCGGATGGTTTCTTCGCCTAAGTTGTTGATATTCATTGCTTTTTTATGCGCAAAATGGGCTAATCGTCCCATAATTTGAGGGGGGCAAAGGCGCTCGTTAGGGCAATAATGTTGGGCTTCGCCTGCGTTGCGCACCAAGGCCGTCTGGCAGGCAGGGCAATGGGTAATGTATTGAAAAGGTTGGCTGTCTGTTGGGCGCTTGGATTGGTCGAAGCCGGTAATTTTGGGAATAATTTCGCCGCCTTTCTCCACCCAAACCGTATCGCCCAAGCGCAAACCAATGCGTTCGATTTCGTCGGCATTGTGTAGCGATGCTCTTTTGACGGTGGTGCCGGCCAATTGAACCGGTTTTAGCTCGGCAACCGGAGTAATGGCACCGGTGCGGCCTACTTGGTAGGTAATGCCTTCGAGCAAAGTGGCAGCACTTTCGGCTTTGTATTTGTAGGCAATGGCCCAACGTGGGCTTTTGGCCGTAAAGCCCAGTTCTTGTTGTAGGGCAAAATCATTGACTTTGATAACCACACCATCGGTTTCTAAAGGCAACTCGAACCGGCCCTTTTCCCAATGAGCGATGTAATCCATCACTTCTGTCAGGCTGTTGCATAAGCGGTAAGTAGGCGACACTTGAAATCCCCAACGCTCCAAGGCTTTGAGCGATGCTTCGTGTGTAGCAAAGGGCAGGTTTTCGCCAAGTAGGTAGTACAAATAGCAATCTAAGTGGCGTTTGGCTACTTCGGTCGATTTTTTGAGTTTGAGCGATCCCGAAGTTGTGTTGCGAGGATTGGCATAGGTTTCTTTGCCTTCGTCTTCCATTTGTTTGTTGAGCGCTTCAAAAACAGCATTGGGCATAAATATTTCGCCTCGCACCTCGAACAAAGGGGGAAAATCGGCGGCTTGAATTTGCAAAGGAATCGAACGAATGGTTTTGACATTGGCCGTAACGTCATCGCCTTGCACGCCGTCGCCGCGGGTAATGGCGCGCACCAATAGGCCGTTTTCATAAATAAGGCTGATAGAAACCCCGTCAAATTTTAACTCGCAGAGATAAGCAAGCGAAGCCTCTTCGTGCCAGCCTATGTTTTTTTTGGCGCGCTTGTCAAAGTCCTGAATTTCTTCGGCAGAATAGGTATTGGCCAGCGACAGCATAGGGTAGCGGTGCTTTACTTGCGGAAAATCATTGTCTAAATCGCTTCCCACGCGCTGAGTAGGCGAGTTGGGCAGGCGAAGTGTAGGAAATTGCGCCTCTAATTCCTCCAATTGTTTGAGCAATTGGTCAAAAGCATAATCCGAAATTTCGGGTTTATTATGCTTGTAATACAAATCGTTGTGGTAGTTGAGGGTATTGGTGAGTTGCTCGATTTGGGCACGGGCTTCTGCTTCGGTCATAGTAAAAAGTAGCGTTCTTGGTTTCGATACAAAGGTAAAAACTCAAAGTCATTTCAACCGGATTTTGTAAAAGATGCGTGCAGGCTCTTTTTGCTGCTTCGGGCTATGCAGGGCGTTGTTTTGTGCAAAGTGAAAAAAGGATTTAACTTTACGCTTCCTAAAAACATTAAACTATGCATTGTTACACCCTGCCTTTGGCAGAAACAAGCGCTTTTTCTACTGCCTTTTTAGATTTTTTGGCAGGAAAGCCCGCCCTCCGATCTTTTTATGAACACAGCCCTAATTTAGCGAACTTCGAATACCAATTACCCCTCAAAAAAGCTTTTGCTCAAGGCCATCGGCAGGTTTTGCACAATGCTTTGCGCGAACAATATGGGGCAAAATTGCGCCCTGCGGTAGCCGCCCAGCTCGATAGTTTGTTGGCAGCTAACACCTTTACCGTTACCACCGGGCACCAGCTTTGTCTGGCCACTGGTCCTTTGTATTTCATTTATAAGATCATTACCACACTCAACACCGCTCAAGCGCTGCAAAAAGCCTATCCGCAGCATCATTTTGTGCCGGTGTATTGGATGGCTACCGAAGATCACGATTTTGCTGAAATCAATCATTTTCATTTGTTTGGCAAAACCTTCACTTGGGAAACCTCAGCGCAAGGAGCGGTGGGTAGGTTGAAATTAGACGATTTGGCCAATCTATGGCCTTTGTTGCCTCAGGAAGCGCAGTGGATGGCTGAAATTTACCAACAAGCCGACAATTTAGCCGAGGCCACCCGCACCTTGGTTGATCATTTATTTGGCGAACAAGGCGTGGTTTGTGTGGATGGCGATCATCCGGCGCTGAAAAAATTATTTGTGCCTGTGCTTGAAAAAGAACTTTTTGAGGGATTTTCTTATCCATTGGTGCAACAAGACACGGCGGCTTTGAACCAGCTCGGCTATGCGATGCCTGTACAGCCACGCGAAATCAACCTGTTTTATTTGGAAGATGCTTTGCGCGAACGCTTGGTGCAGGATGGGGAGGTGTACAAAGTGCTTCATACAGACAAGCAGTTTACCAGAGCCGAAATGCAGGCGATGCTACACCAGCATCCCGAAAGGTTTAGCCCCAATGTGGTGCTGCGGCCTCTTTATCAGGAAATTATTTTGCCTAACTTGGCCTATGTAGGCGGCCCCAGCGAGTTGCTCTACTGGCTGCAATTGAAAAGCTGTTTCGATAGCCTCCAAGTTCCGTTTCCTATCTTATTGCCTCGCAATTTTGCCACCATCATCACGGCAGCTAACCAAAAGAAAATCAACAAGTTCCAACTACAAACCAATGATTTGTTTTTGGAGGAAGAAGCCTTGAAAAAGAAGTTTTTGGCTATCGTCCAAGGCCCGGCGCCTGAACTAACCGCCGAAGAAAACGCTATAGCGCAAGCTTGGGAAAGTGTAAAACAAAAATTTCAACAACTCGACCCTTCGTTGGTGGGTTGGGTAGCTGCCGAGCAACAAAAAACTCAGAAAACTTGGGTGGATGTAGGCAAAAGACTGCAAAAAGTTTTTGAAAAAAAGTCGGAAACCGATTTGCAACAACTGGCCGCGCTCAAGCAAAAGCTATTTCCACAGCAGGGCTTGCAAGAGCGCTACGACAATTTTCTGAATTTTGCGCTGAACAAGCCCGATTTTTTGGCAGAATTACAGCAAACGTTCGATCCATTTTGCTTCGAGATGTACATCATAGAGGGGTATTAAAATATTGTAAATCAGTTTGTTATGATTCAAAAAGCCCTCAGGCTTTACCGCGAGGCGTATGCCGGTTTGTCGTTACAAATTTGGTTGTTGGCCGGGGTGATGTTGATCAACCGTGCAGGCTCGATGGTAGTGCCTTTTATGACGCTCTATTTCACACAAGAGTTGCATTTTTCGATGCAGCAAGCAGGTTTTATCATCAGTGCTTATGGAGTCGGATCAACCATTGGTTCGCTGTTGGGCGGCAGATTAACCGACAAATTAGGGTATTTCAAAGTCCAGTTTCTGGGGCTTTTTTTAGGAGGGTTTTTGCTGTTTGTGTTGGTTTGGATGCGCGATTTTTATGCCGTAGTGGCCTGTACTTTGGTGCTGAGTATGGTGGCCGATATGTTTCGACCGGCCAACAGTGCCGCTGTGGCAGCTTTCAGCGACGTACAGAACCGCACCAGGGCTTATTCGCTCAACCGGCTGGCTATCAATTTGGGCTTTTCCATCAGTCCGGCACTGGGTGGTTTTTTGGCAGCCCAGAGTTTCAGTTGGCTTTTTTGGGTCGATGGGGTAACCTGTTGGATCGCCGCTTTGATTTTATTTCTTTTCTTGCGCAATGCGCCCGAAACAACCCTTTCGGCAGAAGAAGAGACCGAAACTTCGCCACAGCGCAGTGCCTACCAAGATCGACCCTTTCTTTTCTTTATTTTTCTGACAGTTTGTTTTGCCATTGCCTTTATGCAAGTATTTATGTTATTGCCGCTTTACCTCAAACAGCAGTTTCAGCTACCTGAGTGGTACATTGGATTGGTCATTTCGGCCAATGGCCTGCTGGTGGCTTTGCTCGAAATGGTCATCGTGTTTCGTGTCGAAGGCTATCCGCGTAAGCTGAAAATCGTAAGCCGTGGGTTGCTTTGGTTGGTAGCGGGCTACTTGCTGCTTGCCCTCAACCTACATTATTGGACGGCTTGGCTCTTTATTTTGCTGATAACCATTGCCGAAATGTTGGCTATGCCCTTTATGAGTACTTTCACCATTGAACGTGCCACCGTGCAGAACCGAGGCCAATATGCAGCGCTATACAACGTGGCCTATGCTTTAGGCTATATTTTTGCGCCCTCTTTTGGGGCTTATATGGCTTCAACTTTTGGTTTTGTGTATTTATGGATGGCTGCGGCTACCATAGCCTTGTTTACCTTTGGAGGCTTTCGGATTTTGGAGCGGTGGGTAAGGCACGAAAAAGCCTTGTAACGCACCTGTTTAGGACATCACAAGGCTGATTGGGTCTTAGTAAAAAATACGCTAACTGCTTGTTAAGCAAAGGCTTTCACTACCTTGGCGATGTGGTCGGCATCATAGGCATTGGATTGCCATTCTTCCAGACGTTTGTCCATCACCTTAAACCAGAGTGGAGGTATCATCGACATCAAAATCATCACCGGATAGCCGTAGGGCAGTTGTGGACTTTCGTCGAAGTGGCGCAATACCTGGTAAGGACGTGCCGCAAAGGCGTGGTGGTCGGAGTGGCGCTGCAATTGCAAAAGCACCAAATTGCTCACCAAATGGTTGGCGTTCCAAGAGTGGAGCGGATTGACGCGCTCATATTTTCCGGGGGCAATTTCGCGGCGCGTAATGCCATAATGCTCAATATAATTGACACATTCGAGCGAGCTAAAAGCAATGTAGGCTTGTACAACAAAATAAATCGGCACCATCCACAAAGCATTGGCATTGAGCGGCCATAGCGACAGCGTAAGAACCCCACAGAAAACAACCGGCAAGGCCACATACCAGAGCATTGCATTGCGCCACGACCAAACCGAATGTCCTTCGCGCTCTAAGCGGCGCTTCTCAATGTTCCAAGCACTGCGGAAACTTCCCACGATGCTTTGTTGCAGAAATTGATACAGCGTTTGCCCCTTTTTGGAAGTAGCGGGGTCTAAAGGGGTAGCCACGTGTACGTGATGCCCTTTGTTGTGTTCGATGAAAAAGTGCATATAAGCGCTGGTCATCAGCACTGCTTGCGCTACGATTTGGTTGAAACGGTTTTTCTTGTGCCCCAGTTCGTGCGCCAAGTTGATGCCGCCGCTGTTGATAACCCCAATGGTGATTACAAGACCGGTGGCCTGAAAGAAATTAAGCGGCTCGGTAACCAAGAGATAAGCGCCCCAGATCACAAAAAAGAAAGTAATGTAGGACAACAAATGGGCAATGACCGCAAAGTATTTGTCATTGCTCAGCACAGGCACGTCGCCCGCGCTCACGTTGGCCGGATCGCGCCCCACGATGGTGTCTAAAATGGGAATGATGCCATAGGCATACACTACACCGGCAAATAACCAATAACCGCCTCCCAAAGCATAATAGCTTAGCAAGACTACGGCAGGCAACGAAAAGGCCCACAAAAACGCTAATTTTTTAAAGATGCTCATCTCAGTAAAAGGTATTTAGTTTAGGAATGTGTGTAATTATTTTCAGGTGTATTGGCAGCGCGCAGCACTAACTGGGCTAAAGACGATAGAGCATTTTCAATCCTTTGCATACCTTCGGGCGACTGCAAATTGATGCCATTGAAAGCCGGTAGCTGTCGCGAAAGCAAGGCTAATTGTTGTAGCCCGGTAGCAATGATCGTGGCAATGGCTTGCAAGTCGATGGGGCTGTTGGGGAAAAGTTGCTCATACAAGGCTATCAAGCCCAAAGTGCTTTGGTCGCGTTGGTTTTGAAGTACTTTGTTTAGTCCCGATACTTCTACCATTTCCCATAGGGTGATTTCTTGCAGCTCTTTATTCTGCAACATCGTCTTGTAGAAATTGGCAAAAATAGTGGCTGTAAATTGTTCTCTTTGGACTTCGGTCAGGTTTTGAAGGTTCAACCCTTGGGCAGTTTTGAAATTGCTGACCCAGTAATCACGCTCCAAAGCAAAGGCTTCGATGAGGCCATCTAAGCTGCCAAAATATCTGTAAATCAGCACTTTGTCAACGCCTGCTTCTTTGGCAATGGCGTTGATGCCAATGCTTTGAAAGCCTTCGCGCTTGAGCAAACTGCCCACAGCATCCAACAACTTACGTTGGGTAAGGGCTTTGTTGCGCTTGGGTTTGGGGAGGGTGGTTTCCATATTAATTCACTACTTGGTAACAAATTTAATTCACCGTGTGGTAACAAACAAATTTTGGGCAATTTTTTTTCCAAAAAAAGGCTTTAGGCATCAAAAAAGCAGATTCGATGTCGAATCTGCTGTAGGGGAGGAGGTTGTATGAAGGACAGGCTTATTTGCCTCCTTTCGACTTTACAAACTCATCAAATTTCTGCTGTGTGAAGTAGGAGGAAATGGATGAGCGGATGAGAAAGAAACGCTCTCTATCGCAAAGGATGTCATAAAACATCTTGGCCAACTCCAACTTGGGATCGTCGAAAGTTAGTTCGTTGATTAGGCCGATGGCCATTTCGGTGGTGATATTGGCACTGGCCACAGCCGATTGAATGAGGCCAACTTTTTCACTTTCCCAACCATCTTTTACTTGTTTGAGCAGCTTCCCGTAGGTGTCTTGGGTCATTTTGATGCCTTTTTTAATGGCCGGACAGTCATCAACCACGACTTGGGTAGGGTTGGTAGGGTTTACTACTACCACCGTAGGGTTGTTGGTCGTAGTTGTGCTACAAATAGGCGAGCGGTTGGCCTCGTGCAAAACCACTTGCAAGGCATTGTTGACCATTTCGACCGTGATGAAATAATTGATTTCTTGTCCGTTTTGCAAACCAAGCTGGGCGCTATGGGTCAAGATGGTGAGGCTACCAGTGATGGTTTTGTAGTAAATTTCGATATCAACTTCGCAGCCTACGCCCTCTACGGCATTGAAGCGTTGGATATTGCTAAAATT
The DNA here is from genome assembly GCA_003449595.1 of Microscillaceae bacterium. Classification (GTDB taxonomy): domain Bacteria; phylum Bacteroidota; class Bacteroidia; order Cytophagales; family Microscillaceae; genus UBA8158. Next base: position 10,117 of record DMHB01000111.1, read on the forward strand.
GGTGTTGGCCTTGCTATTGTTCAGATTTACACGAATCAAATCGCCTTGGCGGATGGCGAAGGTGAGATTGGTTTGTGCATCAATAGCCGACAGCCAACCAAGGGTGAAAAACCAAAATAAAAGTAGAGTTTTGCGCATCAT